>NZ_JASCPP010000025.1:0-60277 GCF_029959745.1 Pseudomonas sp. PS01298
GGGCTTGCTCGCGAAAGCGGTGGATCAGTCAGCCTATCCAGGGACTGATACTCCGCCTTCGCGAGCAAGCCCGCTCCCACATTTGTTTTGCGGTGCGGTCAGGATCAGCGTTGATGCACGAGCTGGCCAGCCGCGTAGGTCTGTAGAACCGTCCGATCATCCCCCAGCGTCATCAGCACAAACAACGTCTCGGCAATGTTCTGGGCCTGCTTCAGGCGATAGCTCAGCAGTGGTGTGGCGTTGTAATCCAGCACCAGGAAATCCGCATCGGTGCCGGGCTGCAACGTGCCGATCTTGTCTTCCAGGCGCAGTGCCTTCGCACCACCCAACGTGGCCAGGTACAGCGACTTGAACGGGCTCAAGCGTGCGCCCTGCAACTGCATGACCTTGTACGCTTCGTTCAAGGTCTGCAGCAGCGAAAAGCTGGTGCCGCCGCCCACGTCCGTGCCCAGGCCCACATTCAGGTTGTGCTTCTCCGCCATCGGCAGGTTGAACAGGCCGCTGCCGAGGAAGAAGTTCGAGGTCGGGCAGAACGCGACCGCCGAGCCCGTCTCCGCCAGCCGCGCGCACTCGTCGTCACACAAGTGCACGCCGTGGGCAAACACCGAGCGCTCGCCGAGCAATTTGTAATGGTCGTACACATCCAGGTAGCCGTTGCGCTCCGGGAACAGCGCCTTCACCCACTCGATTTCCTGCTTGTTCTCACTGATGTGAGTCTGCATGTAGAGGTCCGGGTATTCGCTCAGCAACTGCCCTGCGAGGGTCAGCTGTTGCGGTGTACTGGTCGGTGCGAAACGTGGCGTCACGGCGTAGTGCAAACGGCCCTTGCCATGCCAGCGCTCGATCAGCGCCTTGCTTTCCTGGTAACCGGACTCGGCGGTGTCGGTCAGGTAGTCCGGGGCGTTGCGGTCCATCATCACCTTGCCGGCGATCATGCGCAGGTCGAGTTTCTCGGCGGCTTCGAAAAACGCATTCACTGACTGCGGGTGCACACTGCCGAACACCAGCGCGGTGGTGGTGCCGTTGCGCAGCAATTCCTTGATAAAAATATCCGCGACTTCTTCGGCATGGGCCTTGTCGGCGAACTGGCTTTCGCACGGGAACGTGTAGGTGTTGAGCCAGTCGAGCAATTGCTCGCCATAGGCGCCGACCATGCCGGTCTGCGGCAGGTGGATATGGGTGTCGATCAGGCCCGGGGTGATCAGCGCGTCCTGGTAATGGGTGATTTCGATATCGGCGGGCAATGTCGGCAGCACGTCGCTGGCATGGCCAACTGCACTGATCCGGCCGTTTTCAATTACCAGCAGGCCATCCTCGAAATACTCGTAGGAGGCTTCGATCCCAACGATAGCGGGGTCGGCGAGGCTGTGCAGAATGGCGGCACGGTAGGCTTTGCGAGTCAAAGGCATGGTCATCTCAATTCTTGGCAAAAGAAGTCAAAGCTTGGCTGCGGCGCGAGGCCGGCAGCAGTTTGGCAATGGGTTCGGCGCTCGCAGTGTGCTGGCCGAAATTGGCGTTATAGGTGGCGATGATCTCGCCGGCGATGGAGATCGCGATCTCCACTGGCAATTTGCCCTTCACCTCGGTGAGGCCCATCGGGCAATGCATACGCTGCAGTTGCGCGGTATCAAAACCGCGATCACGCAGGCGGTGTTCGAACTTGACGCGTTTGGTCTTCGAACCGATCAGGCCGAAGTAGGTGAAGTCATTGCGCTTGAGCAGGGCGGCAGTCAGCTCCAGGTCCAGCGCGTGATTGTGGGTCATGACGATGCAGTAACTGCCCACCGGCAGGTCGGCAATTTCGTCGACCGGCTCTTCGCTGACGATTTTACGCACGCCTTCGGGGATATGTTCCGGAAACTCCTGGTCACGGGAGTCGATCCAGCGCACCCGGCACGGCAGGCTCGCCAGCAGGGGCACCAGCGCGCGGCCGACATGGCCGGCGCCGAACACGGCGATCTGCGCCTGCACCTGGCCCATGGGTTCGAACAGCAGCACGGTCACGCCACCGCAGCACTGGCCGAGGCTTGCACCCAGACTGAAGCGTTCCAGATGGGTGTTCTGCTGGCCACGTACGAGCATGTCGCGGGCGATCTGCATCGCCTTGTATTCCAGGTGGCCGCCGCCGATGGTGTCGAAGGTCTGCGCGGCGCTGATGACCATCTTCGAGCCGGCATTGCGCGGCGTGGAGCCGAGCTCTTCGATGATGGTCACCAGTACGCAGGGTTCACCGCGGTTCTGCAGGTCGGCGAGGGCGCTGATCCAGTAGTTCATGATTACCTCAACATCTCTGTTGTCAGTCCAACCGCTATCGCAGGCAAGCCAGCTCCCACGTTTGCTTGGGTTCACACATCAACATGTGGGAGCCGGGCTTGCCCGCGATGGCAGCGCCTGGGTCTAAAGCGAAGCCAGCTCGGTTTCCGTTTCCACAGCTTTTGCAGCAGTCAGTTGGCGCATTTGTTCACACCCCCACAACACGCGCTCCGGCGTCGCCGGCGCATCGATCTGCGGCTGATGGCGATAGTCACCCAGGCTCGCCACGGCGTCCTTGATCGCACACCACGAAGCAATCCCGAGCATGAACGGCGGCTCGCCCACGGCCTTGGAATGGAACACCGTGTCTTCCGGGTTCTTGCGGTTTTCCACCAGTTTCACGCGCAGGTCCAGCGGCATGTCGGCGACGGCCGGGATCTTGTAGCTGGCCGGGCCGTTGGTCATCAGCTTGCCCTTGTTGTTCCACACCAGCTCCTCCATGGTCAGCCAGCCCATGCCCTGGATAAAGCCGCCTTCGACCTGGCCGATGTCGATGGCCGGGTTCAGCGAGGCGCCCACGTCGTGGAGGATGTCGGTGCGCAGCATCTTGTACTCGCCGGTCAGGGTGTCGACGATCACTTCGCAGCACGCCGCGCCGAACGCGAAGTAGTAGAACGGCCGACCGCGCGCCTGGCTGCGGTCGTAGAAGATTTTCGGGGTCTTGTAGAAGCCGGTGCTCGACAGCGACACCTGGGCGAAATACGCCTGTTGGATCAGCGCCTCAAAGGTCAGGATCTGGTCACGCACGCGCACATGGCCGTTGTGGAACTCCACGTCCGCTTCGCTCACGTCGTACTTGCGCGCGGCGAATTCCACCAGGCGTTGCTTGATGGTTTCGGCGGCGTTCTGCGCGGCCTTGCCGTTCAGGTCGGCACCGCTGGAGGCGGCGGTCGGCGAGGTGTTGGGCACTTTGTCGGTGTTGGTGGCGGTGATCTGCACACGGTCGATTTCGACCTGGAACACTTCGGCCACCACTTGCGCGACCTTGGTGTTCAAGCCCTGGCCCATTTCGGTGCCGCCGTGGTTGAGGTGGATGCTGCCGTCGGTGTAGATATGGATCAACGCACCGGCCTGGTTGAGGAAGCTTGCGGTAAACGAAATACCGAACTTGACCGGGGTCAGCGCCAGGCCTTTTTTCAGGATCGGGCTGTGGGCGTTGTACAGGCGAATCGCTTCGCGGCGCTCGGCGTATTGGCTGCTGGCCTCAAGCTCGGCGGTCATCTCTTCGAGCATGTTGTGCTCGACGGTCTGGTAGTAATGCGTGACGTTGCGCTCGGTCTTGCCGTAGTAGTTGGCCTTGCGCACGGCCAGCGGGTCCAGCGCCAGGTGACGGGCGATGGCGTCCATCACTTCCTCGATGGCGACCATCCCTTGCGGACCGCCGAAACCGCGATAGGCGGTGTTGGACGCGGTGTTGGTCTTGCAGCGATGGCCGTTGACCGTGGCATCGCCCAGGTAATACGAGTTGTCGGCGTGGAACATCGCGCGGTCGACGATCGAGTTCGACAGGTCCGGCGAGCAACCGCAGTTACCTGCCAGTTCCAGGTTGATCCCGTGCAGGCGTCCGCTGTCGTCGAAGCCCACGTCGTATTCGATATAGAACGGGTGGCGCTTGCCGGTCATCAGCATGTCTTCGACGCGCGGCAGGCGCATCTTGGTCGGCTGGCCGGTGAGGCGCGCGACTACGGCACACAGGCATGCCGGGCTGGCGGCCTGGGTTTCCTTGCCGCCGAAACCGCCGCCCATGCGGCGCATGTCGACGACGATTTTGTTCATCGACACGTCGAGTACTTCGGCCACCAGTTTCTGCACTTCGGTGGGGTTCTGCGTGGAGCAGTAGACGATCATGCCGCCGTCTTCGGTGGGCATCACCGAGGAGATCTGGGTTTCCAGGTAGAAGTGTTCCTGGCCGCCGATATGCAGGGTGCCCTGGATGCGGTTCTTGGCGGTCGCCAGGGCGCCCGTCGAATCACCGCGCTGGTGGGTGTGGCTGTCGAGCACGAAATGTTTTTTGCGAAAGGCTTCGACCACGTCCAGCACCGGTTCGAGGTCCTCGTATTCGATCACCGCCGCCATCGCCGCCTGGCGGGCGGTCTCCAGGTCACGCGCGGCCACGGCGAGTACCACCTGGCCGACGAACTGCACGGTGTCGATGGCCAGCAACGGGTCGCCGGGCATCAGCGGGCCGATGTCCTTCAGGCCGGGCACGTCTTCATGGGTGATGACTATGCGCACGCCGTCGAAGGCGTAGCAGGGCGCTGTATCGATGCTGACGATGCGGGCGTGGGCGCGGTCGGACATGCGCGCATACAGGTGCAACTGGTTGGGGAATTCCAGGCGGTCATCGATGTACTGCGCTTCACCGCTGACGTGCTTGGCGGCGCTGTCATGCTTGACGCTGCGGCCGACCCCGGAGGTGAGGTCCTGGGCAAACAGCTCGGCGAGTTCGGCCTGGGTTTTGACCACGACGTGATGGTTAGACATAAGCGGTCACCCGAGTCTCGATATGCGGCGTTTGCAGTTCGATAAAGTATTTGCGCAGCAGGTTCTGGGCGCTGAGCAGGCGGTATTCCTTGCTGGCGCGAAAGTCCGACAGCGGGGTGAAATCCTCGGCCAGGGCGGCGCAGGCTTTCTCCACCGTGGCGGCATTCCAGGTCGCGCCGACCAACGCGGCTTCGCAGCTTTTCGCGCGTTTGGGCGTGGCGGCCATGCCCCCGAAGGCGGCACGTGCCTCGCTGATCACGCCGTTGTCGATCTTCAGATTGAAGGCGGCGCAGACGGCGGAAATATCATCGTCCAGGCGCTTGGACACCTTGTACGCGCGAAACAGTGCGTGGCCCTTGGGCACGATGATTTTCTCGATGAACTCACTGTCCTGGCGGGCGGTGACGCGGTAGTCGATGAAATAATCTTCCAGCGCCAGCGTGCGGCGCACATCGCCTTTGCACAACACGATCTGCGCGCCCAGCGCGATCAGCAGCGGCGGCGAATCACCAATTGGCGAGGCGTTGCCGATATTGCCGCCGAGGGTGCCCTGGTTGCGGATCTGCAACGAGGCGAAGCGGTGCAGCAGGTCGCCGAAATCCGGGTATTCGTGGTGCAGCGCGGTGTAGCAGTCGGAGAGGGCGGTGGCGGCGCCGATTTCAAGGCGATCGTCGAAGTCTTCGATGCGCTTCATTTCTTCGATGTTGCCAACGTAGATCATCACCGGCAGCGTGCGGTGGAACTGCGTGACTTCCAGCGCCAGGTCGGTGCCGCCGGCCAGCAGGCGGGCTTGCGGGTAGGCGTCGTAGAGGTCGGCCAGGTCGGCGACGGTCAGGGGCACCAGGCAGCGTTTGTCGCCACTGTTGAGTTCGCCGGTCTGCGTCGGCGCGATGGCTTTGAGGCGGGCGATGGTCTCGGCCTGGCGGCTGTCGAACTGGTCCACCGGCTTGTTGCAGCAGGCCTGTTCGGCGGCGGCCAGAATCGGCCGATAGCCGGTGCAGCGGCACAGATTGCCGGCCAGCGCTTCATGGGCTTTCTGGCTGTCGGGCGCGTCGCTGTTTTTTTGCAGCGCGAACAGCGACATCACAAAGCCCGGGGTGCAAAAGCCGCATTGCGAACCGTGGCACTCCACCATGGCTTTTTGCACGCTGTGCAGTTGGCCTTGATGCTTGAGGTCTTCGACGCTGATCAGTTGTTTGCCGTGCAGCGACGAGACAAAGGTCAGGCACGAGTTGAGGCTGCGATAGCGGATCTGCTCGGCACCCTGGGCATCGCGGTGCAACTCGCCGACCACCACCGTGCACGCACCGCAGTCGCCGCTGGCGCAGCCTTCCTTGGTGCCGGATTTGCCCAGGTGCTCACGCAAGTAGTTGAGCACGGTCAGGTTGGGGTCCAGGGCGTGCTCGCTACGGAGTTCCTGGTTAAGTAAAAACTGGATCACGGAAGGCCTCGCAGACTCATTATTGTTGTTAACCGCTTTGCGCCGAATCTAGTCATGTCTGACTTTTCGGTCAACGATTTTCTGACCAGAAGGTCAAGAAATTGCGATCACAACACTTTCAATTATGGTCCAGTCTTCTGAAACCGGCGTTTTATGGGGCTTTTGCCTTTTCAGCGCTGCTTATTTCGTGCCAAATTCGCGCTTGTGGGCCCAGCGCCATCAGCCAGCATTTGCGCTACACTGCCGCGCTTGTACCGATAGAAGATTTTGAAGGGAAAACATGACGTTCAAGGCGCCGGACAGTCTCGCCGAGCAAATCGCTCACCACCTCGCCGAACGTATCATTCGCGGCGATCTCAAGCCTGGGGAACGGATCCAGGAACAGAAAGTCACGCTGGCACTCAATGTCAGCCGTGGTTCCGTGCGTGAAGCCCTGCTGATCCTCGAGCGTCGCCACCTGATCGCGATCCTGCCGCGCCGGGGCGCCCACGTCACCGAACTCACTGCACACAAGGTCCAGAGCCTGTGCACACTGATGGGCGAGCTGTACATCCTGCTCGGCAATGCAGTGGCCCAGGGCTGGCAGGTGCAGGCCGACATGGCGCCGTTCCTGCAGATCCAGCAACGCCTGATCTCCAGCTTCGAGCGCCAGGACATTCGCGCATTCGTCGAAGAAAGCTTCAACGTGATGCGCGCCGCGTACCCCTTTGCCAACAACCCGTATCTGCAGGAAACCGTCGAGAACCTGCAACCGGCGATGAACCGCGCCTATTACCTGGCGCTGGATCAACGCAAGGCCTCCATGAGTGAATACCTCGTGCTGTTCGAGCAACTGCTCGCCGCCGTGCTCGCCCGTGACCTGGCGCAGATTCGCCTGGTGCTGTCTGCCTACGGCCAGCGCAGTTGCTCGTTGGTCATCGCTGCGTTGGCGGACGCCTAAGCGTGCGGCTCAAGTGCATCAAACTGGCGGGGTTCAAATCCTTCGTCGACCCGACCACGGTGAACTTCCCCAGTAACATGGCGGCGGTGGTCGGGCCCAATGGCTGCGGCAAGTCGAACATCATCGACGCCGTACGCTGGGTGATGGGCGAGAGCTCGGCCAAGAACCTGCGTGGCGAGTCGATGACCGACGTCATCTTCAACGGCTCCACCAGCCGCAAGCCGGTGAGCCAGGCCAGCATCGAACTGGTGTTCGATAACTCCGATGGCACCCTGATCGGCGAGTACGCGGCCTACGCGGAAATCTCGATCCGCCGCAAAGTGACGCGCGACAGCCAGAACAGCTACTTCCTCAACGGCACCAAGTGCCGTCGCCGCGACATTACCGACATCTTCCTCGGCACCGGCCTGGGCCCGCGCAGCTACTCGATCATCGAGCAGGGCATGATTTCCAAGCTGATCGAAGCCAAGCCCGAAGACCTGCGCAACTTTATCGAAGAGGCGGCCGGCATCTCCAAGTACAAGGAGCGCCGCCGCGAGACCGAAAACCGCATTCGCCGCACCCACGAAAACCTCGCCCGCCTGACCGACCTGCGCGAAGAGCTGGAGCGCCAGTTGGAGCGCCTGCACCGCCAGGCCCAGGCGGCCGAGAAGTATCAGGAATACAAGGGCGAGGAGCGTCAGCTCAAGGCGCAACTCTCGGCCCTGCGCTGGCAGGCGCTGAATGATCAGGTCGGCCAGCGCGAAGCGATCATCGGCACCCAGGAAATCAGCTTCGAAGCGCTGGTGGCCGAGCAGCGCAATGCCGATGCGAGCATCGAGCGCCTGCGTGATGGCCACCATGACCTGTCCGAGCGCTTCAATCTGGTGCAGGGGCGCTTCTACTCGGTGGGTGGCGACATTGCACGCGTCGAGCAGAGCATCCAGCACGGCCAGCAGCGTCTGCGCCAGTTGCAGGACGATCTGAAGGAAGCCGAACGCGCGCGCCTGGAAACCGAATCGCACCTGGGTCATGACCGCACGTTGCTGCTGACCCTCGGCGAAGAGCTGGACATGCTCACCCCCGAGCAGGAAATCACCAACGCCGCCGCCGAAGAAGCTGCCGCCGCGCTGGAAGACTCCGAAACCACCATGCACGGCTGGCAGGAGCAGTGGGACACGTTCAACCTGCAATCCGCCGAGCCACGCCGCCAGGCAGAGGTGCAGCAGTCGCGTATCCAGCAGCTGGAAACCAGCATGGAGCGCCTGGCCGAGCGCCAGCGTCGCCTGCAGGAAGAGCGCGTGCTGCTCGCCGCTGATCCGGAAGACGCGGCGATCATGGAGCTCAGCGAACAACTCGCCGAAAGCGAGATGACCCTCGAGGAGCTGGAAGCCAGCGAAGAACAACAAGTGGAGCGCCTGGAGCAATTGCGTCAGCAACTGCAACAGGCGACCCAGGCCCAGCAGCAGGCCCAGGGCGATTTGCAGCGGCTCAACGGCCGGCTCGCCTCGCTCGAAGCCTTGCAGCAGGCCGCGCTGGACCCAGGCACCGGCACCGCCGAATGGCTGCGCGACCAGCATCTGGCCGAGCGCCCGCGCCTGGCCGAAGGCTTGAAGGTCGAAGCCGGTTGGGAGCTGGCGGTGGAAACCGTGCTCGGTGCCGACCTGCAGGCGGTGCTGGTGGATGATTTTGGCGGTTTCGACCTGGCCGGGTTTGCCCAGGGTGACCTGCGCCTGCTCAGCCCCGCCGCCGATGGCAAACGGGTGCCAGGCAGTTTGCTGGATAAGGTCGAGGCGGCGATTGATCTGTCGCCGTGGCTGGGGCAGGTCAAGCCGGTTGAATCCCTTGAGCAGGCCTTGGCGCAGCGCGGTCAACTGGCGGCCGGCGAAAGCCTGATCAGCCGCGACGGCTATTGGGTTGGCCGGCATTTTCTGCGTGTGCGCCGCGCCAGTGAAGCGGAAAGCGGCGTATTGGCCCGTGGCCAGGAAATCGTCAACCTGATCGCCGAGCGGGAAGAGCGCGAGGCCACCCTGGAAAGCCTCGAGACCGAACTGCAAACCCTGCGCGCCACCCAGCGCCAGCAAGAGACCGGCCGCGAACACCTGCGCCGGCTGTTGCAGGACGAAGCGCGCCAGCAGGGCGAATTGAAAGCCCAGCTGTCGGCGAGCAAGGCCAAGGTCGAACAACTGACTCTGCGCCGCACCCGTCTTGACGAAGAAGTCGCCGAGATGGGCGAGCAGCGCGCCCTCGAACACGAACAGATCGGCGAAGCGCGCCTGCAACTGCAGGAAGCCCTCGACAGCATGGCGCTGGACACCGAGCAGCGCGAACTGCTGCTGGCCCAGCGCGACAGCCTGCGCGAGCGCCTCGACCGCGTCCGCCAGGAAGCCCGGCAGCACAAAGATCACGCGCATCAATTGGCGGTGCGCCTCGGCTCGCTGCGCGCCCAGCACGCGTCGACGGCCCAGGCCCTTGAGCGCCTGGAGATGCAGTCCGAACGCCTCACCGAAAAGCGCGAGCAACTGAGCCTCAACCTCGAAGAGGGCGAAGCGCCGCTGGAAGAGTTGCGGCTCAAGCTGGAAGAGTTGCTCGACAAGCGCATGACCGTCGACGAAGAGCTCAAGACCGCGCAGATCGCCCTCGAAGACGCCGACCGCGAACTGCGCGACGCCGAAAAGCGCCGGACCCAGGCCGAGCAGCAATCCCAGCTGATTCGCGGCCAACTCGAACAACAGCGCATGGAATGGCAAGCCCTGACCGTGCGCCGCAAGACCCTGCAAGACCAATTGCTCGAAGACGGCTACGACCTGCACGGCGTGCTCAACACCCTGACCGCCCAGGCCAACGAAAAAGAAGCCGAAGAGGAACTTGAACGCATTGCCGCGCGTATCCAGCGACTCGGCGCGATCAACCTCGCGGCCATCGACGAGTACCAGCAACAGTCCGAGCGCAAACGTTATCTGGATGCCCAGGATGCCGACCTGGTCGAAGCCCTGGACACTCTGGAAAACGTGATCCGCAAGATCGACAAGGAAACCCGTAATCGCTTCAAAGATACCTTTGATCAGATTAATGGCGGTTTACAGGCGTTATTCCCGAAAGTTTTCGGTGGTGGCAGCGCTTACTTGGAACTGACGGGCGAAGATCTACTCGATACAGGGGTAACGATCATGGCGCGGCCACCGGGCAAGAAGAACAGCACCATCCATTTGTTGTCCGGCGGCGAGAAAGCCCTGACCGCATTGGCCCTGGTATTTGCCATCTTCAAGTTGAATCCGGCGCCGTTCTGCATGCTCGATGAAGTTGACGCCCCGCTGGATGACGCTAACGTTGGACGTTACGCACGACTGGTCAAGGAAATGTCCCAGACGGTGCAGTTCATCTATATCACCCACAACAAGATCGCCATGGAAATGGCCGATCAGTTGATGGGCGTGACGATGCACGAACCCGGTTGTTCGCGATTGGTCGCGGTGGATGTGGAAGAGGCGATGGCGATGGTGGACGCCTAGCGGCGAGTTGCTAGTTGTCAGCGGCTGGCGGCAAGTACTTGAGGCTTGAGGCTTATAGCGTGCAGCTTGTAGCTCACAGTTGGCGGCGGGTGTAAGAGGTCGATCAGCGTGTCGAAAGATGGCAAATCGACACATTTCGCGCCAACTGTGTAAAGTTATCTTTGGTCGTGCTAGTTTAATGTCAATTTTTCGTATGCGTGGGCAAAACGTCAGTCAGAACATAGAGTTGGCGCCACGTTTTAAAGCGGTTTGCACGGTGCTAAACCCCTTATTTTTCAGCATTTTTTATTAGAGGCACGGGATTACATGGAAATCGGTCTGCGCGAGTGGCTGATCGTCATCGGCATTATTGTCATTGCCGGTATTCTTTTTGATGGCTGGCGCCGCATGCGCGGTGGCAAGGGCAAGCTCAAATTCCGTCTGGACCGCAACCTGTCCAACTTGCCCGACGACGACGGCGGCGCCGAGCTGCTGGGGCCGCCCCGTGTGCTGGATACCCATAAAGAACCGCAACTGGACGAGCATGACTTGCCGTCGATGAGCGCGCCGGTGCGTGAAGCCCGCGAGCCGTCCTCCAAGCGTGGCAAGCGCGCCAACCCTGCCGTGGCCGAGCCACATCAGGGCGACCTCAACCTGGATGTGGACGAAGGCCCGAGCTTCAGCAGTCGCGACGACGACTTCCCGGACGAAAACGTCGGCAAGAATGCCCCGCGCCAATCGGTCAACGATCAGCCGGCCGCCGAAGAAGTGCTGGTGATCAGTGTTATCTGCCGCGACGCCGCTGGCTTCAAGGGGCCGGCGCTGCTGCAGAACATCCTCGAAAGCGGCCTGCGTTTCGGCGAGATGGACATCTTCCACCGTCACGAAAGCATGGCCGGCAACGGCGAAGTGCTGTTCTCCATGGCCAATGCGGTCAAGCCGGGCACTTTCGATCTGGATGATATCGACCTGTTCAGCACGCCGGCCGTGAGCTTCTTCCTCGGCCTGCCGGGTCCGCGTCACCCCAAACAGGCGTTCGATGTGATGGTGGCCGCCGCCCGCAAGCTGTCCCAGGAACTCAACGGCGAGCTCAAGGACGACCAGCGCAGCGTCCTGACCGCCCAGACCATCGAACACTACCGTCAGCGCATCGTCGAGTTCGAGCGTCGTGCACTGACACAGAAACGCTGAGGATTGGTCCTCAGCGTTGTCAGTAGAATAAGCGCACTAACATATTGAGCAGCTTCGGCTGCTCTTTTGCTTTCTGAGAGAACACCCATGACCGCCGCCCCTACCCGCATCCTCGAACTGCGCGCTGAACTGGATCAGCACAACTACCGCTACCACGTCCTCGACGAGCCGAGCATTCCGGACGCCGAATACGACCGGCTGTTCCACGAACTCAAGGCCCTGGAGGCCGAGCACCCGGAGCTGGTCACGCGTGATTCACCGACGCAGCGGGTCGGCAGCGCGGCACTCTCGGCCTTTACCCAGGTGCGCCACGAAATTCCGATGCTCAGCCTGGGCAACGCCTTCGATGAAACCACCATGCTCGAATTCGATCGGCGGGTCACCGAAGGGCTCGACCTGCCGGTGGGCGATCTGTTTGGGGGCGGCGCGGCGGTGGAGTACAGCTGCGAGCCGAAGCTGGACGGGCTGGCGGTCAGCCTGCTGTACCAGGATGGCGAGTTGGTGCGCGGCGCCACGCGCGGCGACGGTACGACCGGCGAGGACATCAGCGTCAACGTGCGCACCGTGCGCAATATCCCGCTGAAACTGCACGGCAGCGGCTGGCCGGCGACGCTCGAAGTGCGCGGTGAAGTGTTCATGTCCAAGGCCGGTTTCGAACGGCTCAATGCCTCGCAGCTGGAAGTCGGCGGCAAGACTTTCGCCAACCCGCGCAACGCCGCAGCCGGCAGCCTGCGCCAGCTGGACTCGAAGATCACCGCCAGCCGCCCGCTGGAATTCTGCTGCTATGGCATTGGCCAGGTGACGGCGGATATCAGCGACACCCATATCGGCAACCTCAAGCAGTTGCAGAAATGGGGCATGCCCATCAGCCATGAGTTGAAACTGGCCAAGGGTATCCAGGAATGCCTGGCGTACTACCACGACATTGGTGAGCGGCGTAACAGCCTGGCGTATGAAATCGACGGCGTGGTGTTCAAGGTCAACAGCATTGCTGCCCAGCGTGAACTGGGCTTTCGCGCGCGTGAGCCGCGTTGGGCGATCGCGCATAAATTCCCGGCCATGGAAGAGCTGACCGAGTTGCTCGATGTGGAATTCCAGGTCGGCCGCACCGGCGCCGTGACCCCGGTGGCGCGCTTGAAACCGGTCAAGGTTGCGGGCGTCACTGTGTCGAACGCCACTCTGCACAACATGGACGAGGTTGCGCGCCTGGGCCTGATGATCGGTGACACAGTGATCATCCGCCGCGCCGGTGACGTGATTCCGCAGGTGGTCTCGGTGGTGCCCGAGCGTCGCCCGGAAAACGCCCGCGCGGTGCAGATCCCCGAGAGTTGCCCGGTGTGTGGCTCGCATGTGGAGCGCACGCAGCTGGTCAAGCGCAGCAAGGGCAAGGAAACCGTCAGCGAAGGCGCGGTATACCGCTGCGTCGGGCGCCTGGCCTGTGGGGCGCAGCTCAAGCAGGCGATTATCCATTTTGTCTCGCGCCGCGCCATGGACATCGACGGTCTGGGCGACAAGACCATCGAGCAATTGGTGGATGAAAAACTCATCGGTTCGCCGGCCGACCTCTACAAGCTCAAATACGAGCAGATCATCGACCTGGAAGGCTTCGCCGATATCTCCAGCAAGAAGCTGATCACTGCTATCGAAAACAGCAAGTCGCCGACCCTGGCGCGCTTTATCTACGCGCTGGGCATTCCCGACGTGGGCGAGGAGACCGCCAAGGTGCTGGCACGCTCGCTGGCGTCCCTTGAGCGGGTGCAGAAGGCCTTGCCGGAAGTGCTGACGTACTTGCCGGACGTCGGCCTGGAAGTGGCGCACGAGATCCACAGCTTCTTCGAGGACAGCCACAACCAGGACGTGATCGGCGCGCTGCTGTCGCCGGATGAATGCGGCCTGCAACTGCAGGATCAGGGCGAGCTGAGCGCCGAGTTCGCCGCCAGCACCACGCTGGGTGGTCTGCTCGACAAGCTGCATGTGCCGAGTGTGGGCCCGGGCGCCGCGCAGAAACTCGCGGACAAGTTCGGCAGCCTCGAAGGCGTGATCAAGGCCGACTGGCTCGACATGCGCCAGGCGCTGCCCGAGAAGCAGGCCAAGGCGGTGCGCGAGTTCTTCGACAACGAAGACAACGCCAACCGCGCCCTGGCCATCGAGCAGCAGCTCAAGGACTTCGGCATGCACTGGCAGAGCGAGAAAAAGGTGGTCGAAGGCTTGCCTGAAGCCGGGCACACCTGGGTGCTCACCGGCTCCCTGGAGCTGATGAGCCGTGACGTGGCCAAGGACAAGCTCGAAAGCCTGGGCGCCAAGGTCGCCGGGTCCGTGTCGGCGAAAACCCACTGCGTGGTGGCAGGGCCGGGCGCCGGATCGAAACTGGCCAAGGCCAGCGAGCTTGGCTTGAAGGTCCTGGACGAAGAGGCCTTTGTAGCCTTCCTGGCCAAGCACAACATCACTGTCGACTGACACCTCTCCACTGCAGGAGCCCGGCTTGCCGGCGGTAGCGCCTTCACGTGCGCCATCGCCGGCAGCCGGGCTCCCACAGGATATGGTTATATTTTCGGAACGTTCTTCGGCGCGAATTGATCTAGTCTTCGTCACCCAGGGAGAGACCGCCATGTTCCGCTACTTCGAGCAACTCAGTTCGCGCATCGCCGCGCCGTTCATGCCGGGCTCATCGCGCGATAGCAAGGTGTGGCAATGCCGTTGCGGGCAATCGCTGTTCTTTCGCAACAGCCAGTGCCTGGCCTGCCAGGCCGTGCTCGGCTACCAGCCGCAGCAAAGCCGCTTGTCCTCCCTGCAACCCGGCCCCGTCGCCGGCACGTGGCTGCAGGATGACAACCTTGACGCCGGCGCCTTCCGCCGCTGCGCCAACCTCGACACGCCGGCTGCCTGCAACTGGCTGATCCCTGCTCACAGCACCGCGCCACTGTGCGTGGCCTGCAGCCTCAACCGCACCATCCCCGACCTTTCCATCGCGGAAAATCCCGAGCGCTGGCGCAAGGTCGAGACCGCCAAGCGCCGCCTGGTGGCGCAATTGATCAGCCTCGGCCTGCGCGTGGTGCCCAAGAGTGAGGATGAGGACAACGGCCTGGCCTTCGACTTCGTCGGCATCGACCTGGAAGGCAATGCGCCGATGACCGGCCATGCCAACGGCCTGATCACCCTCGACATCAAGGAAGCCGACGACGCCCATCGCGAGAAAATCCGCGTGCAGATGCGTGAACCGTATCGCACCTTGCTCGGCCATTTTCGCCACGAGGTCGGCCATTATTATTGGGATCGCCTGATCGCTAATAGCCACTGGCTGGAGTCTTTTCGCCAACTGTTCGGCGACGAACGCGCCAGTTACGCGGATGCCCTCGACCAGCACTACCAGAACGGCCCACGCCCCGACTGGCAGCAAACCTGCGTCAGTGCCTACGCCACCATGCATCCCTGGGAAGACTGGGCCGAAACCTGGGCTCACTACCTGCACATGATGGACGCCGTCGACACCGCCTTGGGCTTCGGCATGAGCGCCCGCGAGATGGACCTGGATTACCAGCCATTCCCGCTCTCCACCCTGTACGACCCCGAGCATCCCGGCGGTGTTGCGTTCCTGTCGTTCGTCAACGCCTGGATCGAACTGGCCGGCATGCTCAACGAACTGTCGCGCAGCATGGGGCAGCCGGATTTCTATCCCTTCGTGCTACCCCCTGCGGTGATCGCCAAGCTGCACTTCATTCACCTGGTCATCCAGGAAGAGGGCGGCCGCGCTGACGACGCGGTGATCCTGTAGGCGCCGGCAAGCCAGCTCCTGCGGGCGGACACAAGTGCTTGAACCATCGAATATTTTTAATCCGGCACCAACGGTTGTAACTTCCGATGAGATCGGTACAATGGCGCGGCTTGCCGAGAGGCGAGCGTCGTTATGGTGACCCCATCGGTCCCCCCGCAACGATTACCCGTGAACCTGGTCAGAGCCGGAAGGCAGCAGCCACAGCGGGAACATTGTGTGCCGGGGTGTGGCTGGTGGGGTTGCCTCCATAACGCTCTTGCGCAACACCCCTCAAAAATCCTTTCAGTTCCAATCGCCATTGGCGAATCGATGTCTGCTGCGCGCTTTATGGCCGATACAGTGGAAAGGCCTTGAACGTCGGCACCAATTCCGCGCCCATCTTTTGCGTGCTCTCTACCGGGTCATCCGGTGTGGGAATATTCCGGGCGAAGTGAAAGATGATGATCTGGTCGGTGGCGCTGTCCTTGTAGTACTTGAAGAAGCTGATTTCAGAGAACTGCCCATCCTTGCGCAGTGACTTGGGGAAGAACAGCATCAGGTACAAGACCCCGGTCCTGTTGTCCGTCGTCAGGATCGCCGGCATGTTCGGGTTTTCCTGCTGGTGGAGTTGCACGGTGCGTTTGCCCAGGTCGAGCGGCTCGAAGCGGTTCTGATCGCGTGGGACGACGGTGAAGTCGAGCATTTCACTCCAGGCATCGACGCTTTCCTGCGGCGGGAAAAACTCCCACAGCCCCGGTTTGCGGAATTTGAGTACAAACGTCTTGCCGGCGAACTGCACCGACTGCGTGTCGGCGATGGAGGGGCGTGACAGGTCGGGCGTCGGTGTGGAAGCGCAGCCGGCCAGCAGGGCTACGAACGACACGATAAGCAGGGTGGCTTTCATTTCAATCCTTGAATGTTTTCAGGTACGAGCCTCATGCGCCCGTGACAGTAGCCGAATGCGCCGGCAAATACCTCGCTTAATGGTCATTGCACGGTTTAACGGCACCCTGGTGAGGGCTCTTTCACAGGTTTTAATACTCACTCTGGACAACCCAAAACCACCTTGCTAGTTTGCGCCGGCTACTTGTTTCAGATTATGACAAGAGCACGCAATGATATTGAAGTGCTATCACTTCTTTAACTCACAAGGATGTCTGTGATGAAAAGCCTGCAAGGGTTGCCCCGTCTTATCAGTGCTTCGGTAGGTGCTCCCGGTAAAGCCCGTAACTTGCCCGCCGATGTTCAGTGCATCCAGTATCTATTCAATTTGATCATTCCCAAGATGGGCTTTCCACTGGCCGAAAACGGCAAGTGTGACGGCCAGTTGGTGCAGTGCATCAGCCAGTATCAGTTTCGCCACCTTAAATATGCCCACCCCGATGGCGTGATCGACCCCACCGGCCGGACCTTCAACAGTCTGATCGAAGAGGCGGTGAAGGTGCCGGTCAAAGCCTTCCCGACCCTGCGCATCCCCAGCTTCTTGAATGCGTTCGGCAATAACCAGGGCGATGCCGTGCAGGCGACGGTCAATGTGTACCTGGACCGCGTTCGCGCGACGATCGAGGCCGAGCGGCGTAACCGCCAACTGATTATGCAGGCCACGTGCGACGGGGGCATGACGCTCAGCGATACAGACTTCCAGAACGCCGCCACGCAGTTGGGCAACGGTATTTCGGTGAATGTGATCAAGGCTTTCGCGACCATCGAGTCTGGCGGGCGCTTTGGGTTCGGGCCGGCCAAGTTGCCGATCATCGCCTTCGAAGGGCACCACTTTCGCAAGTACACCAATCATATCTACGACCAGGCGCACCCGCTGCTGTCTTACCGCTACAAGAGAAAAGCCGGGCCGCAGTGGCAGGTCAACAACAAGGACCAGGTCAAGGCCTGGGAAACCATGGCGACCGCCTTCGCCCTCGATCAGGAAGCGGCGTTGATGTCGGCATCCTGGGGGATGTTTCAGGTCATGGGCTTCAACTTCGGATCGTGCGGTTACAAGACCGTGTTTGAATTCGTCGCGGCATTAAAGGTGAATGCCGGTAACCAACTTAAAGCGTACTTGAGTTTTTGCAGCAAGAGCCCGGCGCTGATGAAGGCAATGAAGGCCAAGGATTTTACCGCCATGGCCTACAACTATAACGGCGAGGACTACGGCAACTATGACGTCCTTATGAAAAAAGCCTACGAAGAATTTGAAAGGAAGAAATAAGATGATCCGTTTTCTTGCTGTCGGCGTGTTGTCATTGTGCGCGGTTGCCCCTGCGTTTGCTGGCACCCCTGCGTTGCATTCGGGCAAGTACGAGGGCCTGATGTTGGCAGTGACGCCTGACCATCAAGTCGAAGGTTTCTACGCCGAGGAACTGGGCGAGGGCGTGACCCGTAGTTGCGCGTTTTACCTGCAAGGCCAGCCCGGCGCACTGACCACCTGGCACGACGAAGCCTACCCCGGCAGCGTGGCCCCGTCGTCCGACGGCGTTATCCTGACGGTGGAGCAGGGCCGCCAGCATCCCGGCTGCATGAACGTGCTGATGCCGGAGATTGCCACCGGCCTGGAGCTGACCCGGACCGCCAGCAAAAACTGGATCGGCCTGGTCACGGTGGCCGCCGACAAGGCGTATTTGCAGAAAACCCCTGGCGCCAAGGCCGCCAAGCGCCCGTATATCGTCAAGGGTGATGTGGTGGGCGTGCTGGCTGTCAAGGATGGCTGGGCCCAGGTCGAGTTCATCAATGCCCAGGACCGTTCGTTCAGCGGCTGGATCAGCCAGGGCCAATACAGCCGTCTCGCGCCGCCGCGCTGAGACCTCCCGAACGCCGCTGCGTGCCTGGCACGCAGCGGCGTTTTTGTGTCCGGGGTTCAGGCCTTGTTGCGGTTGAACAACTTGCGCACCCCGGCGAGCAGCGCCAGGACGCCGATCACCAGAAACTTCTTCGCCGCCAGCAGGAAGATGCCGATCTTGGCGAACAAGCCGGCCTTGGCGGCAATCCCGCCGGCTACCAAAGCCGCGAGGCCGTAAGTGGCCAGCTTGTCGGTTTTCGGGTTGAAGTCGGTGTAGAGGTTGCCGTCGGTGAAGTTGGTGAAGGCCAGGACCTTGGGCATTTCCTGCTTGATCGTGGACAGGTCGGCCATCGCGGCGACGGCGTTGAGTTCCAGCACGCCTTCACGGCCCAGCACACGGATGCTGTAGTTGAGGGTGGTTTGCTCGGCGTCGTCGGCCTTCAGTTCGCGGGCCCAGTACATCTTGTGGGTGGTGTCGTCGTAGCGCGGCGGCTCGGCCCAGCCCAGCAGGTGCAGGCCCGCGTAGCCTTGTTTCTGGCGTTCCTGGTTCTCGGCTTCGTCTTCTTCCTGCATTTGCTTGAGCAGGTCGGCGTAGTCGATTTTCGCCGCATCCTCGTCGGAAATGTGCCCGTCGGCCTTGTAGCTGACGATCACGCCCCAGCCGCGCTCCGACAGCGGGCTGACGGCTTTCGGCACGATCATGCCCAGGGTCTTGAAGCCCGGTGGGTTGCCCCAGCCATCGGTCAGCAGACGCTCGGTGTCAGCCGGGTCGAGGTAGTAGAACTCGTCGTTGAGCTTGAGCGTGGCGATGCCGCTGGGCAGGCTGATGGTGCCGGTCTTCTGCTTGAGTGATGCAAGAAAGTGCTCAGCCGTTTCCGCGGGGGCGCTGGCTTCTACGGGGGCAGGTGGGGCGGCTGCGAAAGCGGGGGCGACAGGCAGGCTCAGGGCGGCCGCCGCCAGTAACAGGCGGAAGTAATTCATGGTAGTCCCTTACATTTTGAATTAATTTCGCGGAAGGATAATACGAAATAGCTGCTACGGGTTAGCCAAACGTCTCGCGCAGCAGCCCGGCGAAGGCGTCCCGTGCCAGGTGCCGCTGGGTGTCCTTATGCCAGAACAGCAGGTTGTCCACGGCCTGCAGTTCCTCGAATCGGTACGACGCCAACTGGTTGGCCTGCTCATAGCGGGCCAGGATGCCTTCGGGCGCGAGTGCCACGCCAATCCCGGCGCTGACGCAGCCGATGATCGTGCCCCAGCTGGCGTAACTGGCGATGGTCGGCTTGAAGTCATGGGGCTTGACCCAGTTTTCGAGTGCCGCGCGGTAGGGGCAGCCGGGTGGCCAGACCAGCAAGGTGCGCCCGGCCAGGTCCTGGGCACTCTGGATGGGGGCGCTGGAGGCACTGGCGATCAGCACCAGGCGCTCGCTGTAGACCACGCTGTGTTCCAGCTTCGCGCGTTTATTGCCCGAGGCCACCAGTGCCACGTCCAGGCGGTGGTGCTGCAGGTCATCGAGCAGCTGGCCCCAGGCACCGGTCACCAGTTCCAGGCTGACCTCCGGGTAGCGTCGATGATATTCCGCCAGCAGCGGCGGCAAGCGGCCGCTGGCGCTGGACTCCACCGCCCCGATCCGCAAGGTCCCACGCGGGATGGCATTCGCGTCCACGGCGCGTTTGGATTCATCCACCAGGGCGAGGATGCGCTCGCAGTAATCGAGGAAGATCTCACCGGCCGCGCTGATCGCCAGCCCGCGCCCGGCGCGGATGAACAGCGGGGTGCCCAGCTCGCTCTCCAGTTGCTTGATGCGCGTGGTGATATTGGACGGCACGCAGTGCAATTGCAGGGCGGCCTGGGCCACGCTGCCGGTTTGCGCCACGGCTCGCACCATTTTCAGTTGGGCCAGTTCCATCGCTCAGTTCCAGTGATTTCAGAAGTCAGAAACGGTTAATTGTCCTGCGCCTTGGCCGGGCCAAGACTGACGGCATTCCTTCTCAGTTCCTGGATGCCGTCGATGAATACCCCGTCACCCGTAAAGCTTACGCTAGTCATCGCCAGCGTCATCCTCTGTTGGGCCTATTCGCCGATTGGCGTGCACATGGGGCTGCACAGCTACAGCCCCGGCCAATTGGCATTGCTGCGGTTCTTGATTGCCTCGGTGTTCATGGGCGCTGTAGCCCTGGTGCTGGGCATCGGCCGGCCGCGCCTGCGGGATGTGCCGTGGTTGCTGGTGCTGGGGTTCTTCGGGGTGTTCCTGCACCACACCAGCCTCAATTATGGGCAGCAATGGGTGACGGCGGCAGCCTCCAGTGTGCTGGCGCAGTCGGCGCCATTGTTCAGTGTGCTGATCGCGTTTGTCTGCCTCAAGGAACGGGTCAGCCTGTGGCGTTGGAGCTGCGTCTTGTTGGGATTGCTCGGCGTGCTGGTGGTGATCTGGGGTGACCAGGGCGTGAGCGATATCGACCCGCGAGGCTTGCTGATACTGCTCGCGGCGGTGTCGTGGAGCGTGTATTTCGCCATCCAGAAACACTATGCCCACCGCTACAGCCCGCTGACCATGGCGTGCTACATGGTGTGGGCCGGCACGCTGATGCTCTGCGTGAACCTGCCGGGCCTGCCCGCCGCCGTGGCGCAGGCACCGTTGGCGGAAAACCTGGCGGTGCTGGTCCTGGGTATCTTCCCCAGCGCCCTGGCCTACCTGGCCTGGGGCTACGTGTTGAAGCATGTCGAGGTCAGCCGTGCGTCGGTGGCGATGTACCTGATTCCACCGGTCGCCATGGTGATGGCCGCGACGCTGCTGGGCGAGCACATTGCCGTGCAAGTGATGCTCGGCGCGGTGATCGTGCTGGCCAGTGTCGCGGCCATCAGCCTGGAAGGGCGCTGGCGCTCAGTCGTTCAGGCTGAACGCACGCAGGCGGTGGCCGTCGAGGTCCTGGGCGACAAAGGTGTAGCCGAAATCCACGGCGGTCGGTGATTGAATGATCGTCGCGCCACGTTCGACCCACACGTCGTGCAACGCGTCCACGGCGCCGGTGTCGGGCAGCGAGAAGCCCACTTCACCACCGCCGCCGGTCAACTGCGCTGCCGGCGCCACGGTATGACGCGACCACAGCCCGAGTTTCACGCCATTGCCCAGAATGAACAGGGCAAACGTCGGGTTGAGCTCCACCGGCGGCTGGTCCAGCAGGCGGCTATAGAAGTTGGCGCTGGTGGCCGGGCTGTCGACGTACAGCAGGAAATAATGAGCGACGGTGTGCATGCTGGCTCCTTGAGGACGGGCGTTTGAGTGGGGCCAGTCTATAAGGCGGTACTGTCAGTTCCTGTCAGGAGTGTGCAGGGGCTGCGCGCCTTCCCCGGTGTACAGCTGGATGATGTCATCGATCTCGCCCGACATCTTCATCCGCAGCAGCGTGCGCAGGATGCGCTGCACCGGCACGTTCGGGTCATTGCGCACGGTGCAGCCGAGGTTCTGCTCATCGATCACCGCGACCTTGTGCAGCTTTTGGCCGATCGGCATGCGCTGGTTGAAACGGTCGAGAATCCATTCGTTGATCACCGCAAACTTGAAGCGCCCGGCCACCAGTTTGTGCAGCACCTGTTCTTCGCTGCGCGCATCGTCGCGGGTGAGTTGGCCGCTGGCAAACAGCGGGTCGAGCGTGGCGTAGCGATAGTTGAGCACCGTGCCGATCGATTGCGCCGGCAACTGCTTCACATGGACCGGTTGCGCGGGCACTTGGGTGCTGACCAGCAGGTTGCGCTGCACCATCAGCGGGATGCTCCAGGTGTAATCACCGGACAGGTTGTCGAACCAGGCCTGGGTGACATAACAGCGCACGTCGATCTCGCCGTGTTCCATGGCCGCCGAGATACGCGCCCGTGCCAGCACGTGGAACTGCGCCGGTCGACCGACCTGGGTGGCCAGGCTCAACATCAAGTCATACAAAATCCCCTGGGTGGGCCGGCCGTCCTCCAGTTGCACCATGGGCATCGCCCAGCTGTCGGAAACCGAGAAGCGCAGCGGTGCGGGCGCCGCCAGGCTGGCCGAGGCAATCATCCATAAAGCGCCCAGGACTACGCGCATAGACTCTCCGGGTTCAGGCCTTTTCGGGGCCAATCAGCAGAGCTTAGTCAGATTAGACGAGCGTGCCGGATGCAATTTCCCCCTTGCTCCGCTAGCATTACCGGCTCCCGCTTCCC
Source organism: Pseudomonas sp. PS01298 (assembly GCF_029959745.1). Lineage (NCBI taxonomy): Bacteria > Pseudomonadati > Pseudomonadota > Gammaproteobacteria > Pseudomonadales > Pseudomonadaceae > Pseudomonas > Pseudomonas sp. PS01298. The sequence continues at coordinate 22,558 of NZ_JASCPP010000025.1, forward strand.
AGTTGCGACGGTTTTCGATGAGTTATCAGGTTCTTGCACGTAAATGGCGTCCGCGCTCGTTCCGCGAAATGGTCGGCCAGACCCATGTGCTCAAGGCTCTGATCAATGCCTTGGACAGCCAACGGCTGCACCACGCCTACCTGTTCACCGGTACTCGCGGGGTGGGCAAGACCACCATTGCGCGCATCATCGCCAAATGCCTGAACTGTGAAACCGGTATCACTTCCACGCCCTGTGGCACGTGTTCGGTGTGCCGGGAAATCGACGAAGGGCGTTTTGTCGACCTGATCGAGATCGACGCCGCGAGCCGCACCAAGGTCGAAGACACCCGCGAGCTGCTCGACAACGTGCAGTACGCGCCGAGCCGTGGTCGTTTCAAGGTCTACCTGATCGACGAAGTGCACATGCTTTCCAGCCACTCTTTCAACGCCCTGTTGAAGACGCTGGAAGAGCCACCGCCCTACGTCAAGTTCATCCTGGCCACCACCGATCCGCAGAAACTCCCTGCAACGATTCTGTCGCGGTGCCTGCAGTTCTCCCTGAAAAACATGACCCCCGAGCGCGTGGTCGAGCATCTGACCCACGTGCTGGGCGTCGAGAACGTGCCGTTCGAAGACGACGCCCTGTGGCTGCTCGGCCGTGCGGCGGACGGTTCGATGCGCGACGCCATGAGCCTCACCGACCAGGCCATCGCCTTTGGTGAAGGCAAGGTCATGGCTGCCGATGTGCGCGCCATGCTCGGTACCCTGGACCACGGCCAAGTGTTCGACGTGCTGCACGCGCTGATCGAAGGCGACGCCAAGGCGTTGCTCGAAGCCGTGCGCCACTTGTCGGAGCAAGGCCCGGACTGGAACGGCGTGCTCTCGGAAATCCTCAATGTGCTGCACCGCGTCGCCATCGCCCAGGCGTTGCCGGAAGGTGTCGACAACGGCCATGGCGACCGCGACCGCGTGTTGGCCCTGGCCCAGGCGCTGCCGGCCGAAGACGTGCAGTTCTACTACCAGATGGGCCTGATCGGGCGCCGCGACCTGCCGCTGGCGCCGGACCCGCGAGGTGGCTTCGAGATGGTCATGCTGCGAATGCTGGCCTTCCGGCCCGCTGACTCGGCGGACGCACCGAGACAGCCGCTAAAGCCAGTGGGGATCAGCCAGGCCACAGTTGATTCCGCCAAACCAGTGGCTGGCGCGGCGGTGGTTGCGCCAGTGGTTGCTGCACCTGTTGCGCCGGCGCCTGAGCCTGCGCCCGTGGTGGCAGCGCCGGTGGTCACGCCGCCTCCGGTGGCCGAGCCCGAGCCCGAGCCTGCGCCTGTTGTCGACCTGCCCTGGAATGACCCGGTAGAGCCTGAAGTCGAGCCCGAACTGCAGCCTGCGGTGGAGCCCGTGCTGGAAACGGCCGGCGAGCAGCCGGAACTGACGCCGATGCCCACGCCGACCCCTGACAGCGTGGTGCCGGATGCGCCGGAGTGGGTCGCCGCGCCTGTGCCGGAACCGACCGTCGCTCAGGTCGAGGCCGCCGTTCCAGGGATCGACCTGGATGACGAGCCGCCGCTGGACGAAGACTACATCGAGCCGGACATGGATTCGGCCTACAGCTACCTGGACGACCTGGCCAGCGAGCACACCGCCGAGCCGGCCCCGGAGCCCGAGGCCGAGCCTGCTGCGGCGCCTGCCACCGGCCTGGCCCTGCAATGGCTGGAGCTGTTCCCGAAGTTGCCGATCTCCGGCATGACCGGCAGTATTGCCGCCAACTGCACCCTGATTTCCATCGAGGGCGACCACTGGCTGTTGCACCTGGACCCGGCCCACAGCGCCCTGTTCAACGCGACTCAGCAACGTCGCCTCAACGATGCCCTGAACCAGTACCATGAGCGCACGCTGACCGTCGCCATCGAGCTAATCAAGCCTGAGCAGGAAACTCCGGCCCAGGCCGCGACCCGCCGGCGCATCAACCGCCAGCGCGAAGCCGAGGACTCGATCCAGGCTGATCCGCTCATCCAGCAAATGATGCAACAGTTCGGCGCCGTCGTTCGCCACGATACAATTGAACCTGTCGAAGCCCCGGTGCCCCAGGCGTCCTGATACCGGGCTACTAAATTGATCCACGTACTTTGAGGTGATTCCCATGATGAAAGGTGGCATGGCCGGCCTGATGAAGCAGGCGCAGCAGATGCAGGAAAAGATGGCCAAGATGCAGGAAGAACTGGCCAACGCCGAAGTCACCGGTAAAGCCGGTGGCGATATGGTCAGCGTGGTGATGACCGGTCGTCACGACATCAAGCGCGTGAGCATCGACCCAAGCGTGTTGCCAGGCGTGGGCGAAGATGACCTGGAAATGCTCGAGGCGCTGTTCGCCGCGGCCGTCAACGACGCCGTGCGCAAGATCGAAGCCAACAGCCAGGACAAAATGTCCGGCGTGACCGCTGGCATGCAATTGCCACCGGGCATGAAGCTGCCGTTCTGATCGGCGAGCTTTAGCTAGACTCCAGTGCCAGGCCTCGTGCCTGGCATTTTTTTTGGGTGTGACGTCGGTTTGCCACGCTGCTGCGATGCACACGCGACGGGGCGATAGACGAAACATCGAACCGCAAGCGCTCTACCATGGTCTGCACCCTATACCGATGAATTCGATAAAGGAGCCCCCTGATGCCTCAAGAACCGATTCTTAACCAGCGCATCGTCCTGGTCTCACGCCCGCAGGGCGCCCCGACCCCGGAAAATTTCCGCCTGGAACGTGTGAACCTGCCGGAGTTGGCAGACGGCCAGGTTCTCCTGAAAACCCTGTACCTGTCCCTCGACCCCTACATGCGTGGCCGCATGAGCGATGCACCGTCCTACGCCGCGCCGGTGGAAATCGACGAGGTGATGACCGGTGGCGCTGTCAGCCGTGTCGAGCAGTCGCGTAATCCGAAATTTGAAGTGGGCGACCTCGTCGTCGGTTCCACCGGCTGGCAGAGCCACAGCATTTCCGATGGTCGCAACCTGATGCCGGTGCCCAAGGGCCTGGCCAGCCCGTCCATGGCCCTTGGGGTGCTGGGCATGCCGGGCATGACCGCGTACATGGGGCTCACGGACATTGGCCAGCCACAGGCCGGCGAAACCCTGGTGGTGGCGGCAGCGTCCGGCGCCGTGGGCTCGGTGGTGGGGCAGGTGGCCAAGCTCAAGGGCTTGCGTGTGGTAGGTGTGGCGGGAGGCGCGGACAAGTGCCGCTACGTGGTCGAAGAGTTGGGCTTTGATGCCTGCATTGACCACAAGAGCGCGGATTTTGCCAACGAGTTGGCCCTGGCGTGCTTCAAAGGCGTGGACATCTATTTCGAGAACGTCGGCGGCAAGGTGTTTGACGCGGTCGTGCCGCTGCTCAACCCCAAGGCGCGGATTCCGCTGTGTGGGCTGATTGCCGGTTATAACGCGCATGAACTGCCGAGTGGTCCTGACCGTCTGCCAGCGCTGCAGCGGACCTTGCTGACCAAGCGGGTGCGTATCCAGGGCTTTATCGTGTTCGACGACTACGGTGATCGCCATCCGGAGTTCATCAGTGCCATGGCGCCATGGGTGCGCGAGGGCAAAGTGAAATTTCGCGAAGACGTGGTCGATGGCCTGGAGCAGGCGCCCGAAGCGTTTATCGGTTTGCTGGAGGGACGCAACTTCGGCAAGTTGGTGGTACGTGTCGCGCAGGATTGAGGATTTGACGCTCATCCGGGGCGCGGGTATAAACCGCGTCTCGTTGTTTTGTCGGACCATTGCCCCATGAGCTTCAGCCCTCTGATTCGCCAACTGATCGACGCCTTGCGCACATTGCCGGGCGTTGGCCAGAAAACCGCCCAACGCATGGCGCTGCAGCTGCTGGAGCGTGACCGCAGCGGCGGCACCCGGCTGGCCCAGGCCCTGAGCCAGGCCATGACTGGCGTGGGCCATTGCCGCCAGTGCCGCACCCTCACTGAAGAAGAACTTTGCCCGCAATGCGCCGACCCGCGCCGCGACGACACCCTGCTGTGCGTGGTGGAAGGGCCGATGGATGTGTACGCGGTGGAACAGACCGGTTATCGCGGGCGCTACTTTGTGCTCAAGGGCCATCTGTCGCCGCTGGACGGCCTGGGCCCGGAGGCCATCGGCATTCCGCAACTGGTGGCGCGCATTGAAGAGCAGGGCACCTTTACCGAGGTGATCCTGGCCACCAACCCTACGGTGGAAGGTGAAGCGACGGCGCATTACATCGCGCAGCTGTTGACCAACAAAGGCCTGATTACCTCGCGCATCGCCCACGGCGTGCCGCTGGGTGGCGAGCTGGAGCTGGTGGATGGCGGGACGCTGGCTCACTCGTTCGCAGGTCGCAAGCCGATCGCGCTGTAAAAAACACCACAGCTCAAAATGTGGGAGCGGGCCTGCTCGCGAAAGCGGTCTGTCAGTGCCAAATGCACTGACTGTTCCACTGCTTTCGCGAGCAAGCCCGCTCCCACAGTGGTTTTGTATTGTCAGCAGAATGTGCGCATAACTTGATAGCCAAGCAAGCGCTTGGTAAGTTCGCTCCACCTCACCGTGGAGCTTGCCGATGTCTGCCTGCCAGGACTACTTCGACCCCAGCCACCAATTGGTCCGCGACAGCGTGCGCCGTTTTGTCGAGCGCGAAATGCTGCCGGACATCGAGCAATGGGAGGAGGCCCACAGCTTTCCCCGTGAGCTGTACCTCAAGGCCGGTGCGGCGGGAATCCTGGGGATTGGTTATCCCGAGGCCCTCGGCGGTAGCCATGAAGGAGACCTGTTCGCCAAGGTGGCCGCCAGCGAGGAGCTGATGCGCTGCGGTTCCGGCGGGGTGGTGGCGGGCTTGGGGTCGTTGGATATCGGCTTGCCGCCGATAGTCAAATGGGCCCTGCCATCGGTGCGCGACCGGGTGGCGCCGCAGGTGCTGTCGGGCGAGAAGATCATCGCCCTGGCGGTGACCGAGCCGGGCGGCGGCTCCGATGTGGCCAGCCTGCAGACCCGCGCCATTCGGGAGGGCGAGCATTACCGCGTCAGCGGCAGCAAGACCTTTATCACCAGCGGCAGCCGTGCCGACTTCTACACTGTTGCCGTGCGCACCGGCGGGCCGGGCTTTGCCGGTATCAGCCTGGTGCTGATCGAGAAAAACACCGCCGGTTTCACCGTTGGCCAGCCCCTGAAGAAAATGGGCTGGTGGGCGTCGGACACCGCTGAATTATTCTTCGACGATTGCCGCGTGCCCGTAGGCAATCTGATTGGCGCCGAGAACATGGGCTTCGCCTGCATCATGGGCAACTTTCAGAGCGAACGCCTGGCGCTGGCATTGATGGCCAACATGACTGCGCAGATGGCGCTGGAGGAAAGCCTCAAGTGGGCTTCCCAGCGCGAAGCATTCGGCAAACCCATCGGCAAGTTCCAGGTGCTCAAGCATCGCCTGGCGGAAATGGCTACCGCTGTGGAGGTGTCCCGCGAGTTCACCTACCGCCAGGCGGCGAAGATGGCGGCCGGCAAAAGTGTGATCAAGGAAATCTCCATGGCCAAGAACCTCGCCACCGACACCGCCGACCGCGTCACCTATGACGCTGTGCAAATCCTCGGCGGCCAGGGCTACATGCGCGGCAACCTGGTGGAGCGGCTGTACCGCGACAACCGCATCCTGTCCATCGGCGGGGGCACCCGCGAGGTGATGAATGAGATCATCAGCAAGCAGATGGGGTTGTGATCATGGGTGCTCTCTCGAGCGCTATCGCTGGCAAGCCAGCGCCTACGGGTAGGCGCATGCCAACGTGGGAGCCGGGCTTGCCCGCGAGGTGATGAATGAGATCATCAGCAAGCAGATGGGGTTGTGATCATGGGTGCTCTTTCGAGCGCTATCGCTGGCAAGCCAGCGCCTACGGGTAGGCGCATGTCAGGGTGGGAGCCGGGCTTGCCCGCGATGGGGCCGGTGCAGGCAGCGATTAACGTTCGTTCAACGCGAACTGCGTCAGGCAGAAGGTCGGGACACCCATGTCTTCCAGGCGTTGCGACCCACCCAGCTCCGGCAGGTCGATGATCGCCGCCGCTTCGAAGATCTTCGCCCCCATGCGCCGCACCAGGTTGGCCGCCGCAATCAGGGTGCCACCGGTGGCGATCAGGTCATCGAACATCAGTACCGAGTCGCCCTCGCAGAGGCTGTCGGCGTGGACTTCCAGGAACGCTTCGCCGTATTCCGTCTGGTAACCCTCGGCCAGGACGTCAGCCGGCAGCTTGCCCTGCTTGCGGAACAGGATCAGCGGTTTGTTCAGTTGATAGGCGATGATCGAACCGATCAGGAAGCCCCGCGCATCCATCGCGCCGATATGGCTGAAATCGGCCTCGACGTAACGGTGAGCAAAGGTGTCGGCCACCAGGCGCAGGGCCTTGGGCGATTGGAACAAGGGTGTGATGTCACGAAAGATCACCCCAGGCTTGGGGAAGTCGATGACGGGACGGATCAGGGATTTGATGTCGAACGAATCGAAGGTCATCGGCGCAGAGTCCTGGGCGTGGAAAACGGACGCCAAGTATACCTGCGGCCTTGCCAATTGGCGCGGCCGCAGGCGTCTGCCTCAGGTCTCCAGGGAGCCACCGGCGAGTGCGCACAGCTGGATCGGATCGAGGATATGCACTTCCTTGCCTTCGGCGGCGATCAGCTCGTTCTGCTGGAAGCGGGTAAACACGCGGGACACGGTTTCCACGGCGAGGCCCAGGTAGTTGCCGATTTCATTGCGCGACATGCTCAGGCGGAACTGGTTGGCCGAGAAACCCCTGGCGCGAAAACGTGCCGACAGGTTGACCAGGAATGTAGCGATACGCTCGTCGGCGGTTTTCTTCGACAACAGCAGCATCATTTGCTGGTCGTCGCGAATCTCGCGGCTCATCACGCGCATCAGCTGGCGGCGCAGTTGCGGTAACTGCAGGGCCAGTTCGTCGAGGCGCTCGAAGGGAATTTCGCACACCGACGTCGTCTCCAGCGCCTGGGCCGACACCGGGTGGATCTCGGTGTCCATGCCCGACAAGCCGACCAGTTCGCTGGGCAGGTGGAAACCGGTGATCTGTTCCTCACCACCGTCGCTCAGGCTGAACGTCTTCAGGGCGCCCGACCGTACTGCATAGACGGAGTCGAACTTGTCGCCCTGGCGAAACAGAAACTCGCCTTTTTTCAGTGGGCGACCGCGTTTAACGATCTCGTCCAGCGCATCCATGTCTTCCAGATTCAGCGAAAGTGGCAGGCAGAGGGGGGCCAGGCTGCAATCCTTGCAATGAGCCTGGCTGTGAGCGCGCAGTTTAACTGGCTCGGACATTTCTTAAATCCTTGTGGGAAAACACACATAAGACGTAAGGGTAACGCACTGGGGGGCGCCGAGGCCAGCCTGTACAAAAAACCGGCAACGGTATAAAGGTTTTTGTAACAGGGTCGATACAGTGGTGTACCTCCATGAGCCGGAGCTCAGAACATGTCCGTTATCGCTGCCAACAACCCTGCCATCCGCCTGCCGATCGTGGCGGATACGAAACCTGCCGCAGGGACCGATGAAAAGGCCGAAGCCCCCGCGCCTGCTGCTGAAACCAAGGCGGTCGAGGGTGTGGCGGTGAAGATTTCCAGTGCCGGTTTCCAGGCTGCCAAAGCCGATTCCAACAAAGACATCGACGACAGCAACCTGAAGGACAGCATCAAGCAACTGCTGAAAATGATTCGTGAGCTGAAGAAGCAGATTGCCGACAAGATGGCCGAAATCGCGGCTGCTTCGGCGGATAACTCCTTGACCCCCGAGGCGCGCCAAGCGCGGGTGGGTAACCTGCAGGCCTCGCTGGCGGCCTTGCAAAGCGGCCTGACGATGGCCCAGATGCAACTGGGCAAGGCCTTGAAGGACGAGCCAGCCGACGCGCAGATGCAAGCCATGAGCCTGGCATCGAAGTAGCGCCCGCTCAGATCACCCGCGAAAATCGCTGCCTGTTCTGATGTTCCAGATAGGCATCGAACACCATGCACACTGAGCGTACCAACAGCCTGCCAGCCGGCAGCACGCGGATGCCCTGCGCGTCCAGTTCGATCAGGCCGTCCTGCGCCATGGTCTCGAGTTGGGGCCAGACGTCGTCAAAATACCCGCGAAAATCAATGTTGAAAGCCTGCTCGATCCGATCGAAGGCCAGGCTGAAATTGCAGATCAATTGCTGAATCACCTCGCGTCGCAGCCGATCATCGGTGGTGCACAGCAAACCACGGCTGGTGGCCAGTTGAGCGCCGGCGAGGGTGTTCTGGTAGCCATTGAGGTCGCTGGTGTTCTGGCAGTACAGGTCACCGATCTGGCTGATGGCGGACACGCCGAGCCCGATCAGGTCGCAATGCCCATGGGTGGTGTAGCCCTGGAAGTTGCGCTGCAGGCTGCCTTCTTCCTGGGCGACGGCGAGTTCGTCGTCCGGCAGGGCGAAGTGGTCCATGCCGATGTAGCGATAGCCGGCCTGGGTCAGTTGTTCGATGGTGGTTTGCAGCATCAGCAACTTGGACGCCGGTGACGGCAGTTCGTCGGTGTTGATCCGCCGCTGGGGCATGAAGCGCTCAGGCAGGTGGGCATAGTTGAATACCGACAGGCGGTCCGGTTGCAGCCTGATCACTTCCTCCACGGTGCGCGCGAAATTGATCGGCGTCTGTTTGGGCAGGCCGTAGATCAGGTCGATATTGATCGAGCGAAACTGCAGGGTGCGCGCCGCATCGATCACCGCGCGGGTCTCTTCCAGGCTTTGCAGGCGGTTGACCGCGCGCTGCACGTCCGGGTCGAGGTCCTGCACGCCGATGCTGACGCGGTTGAAGCCCAGTTCGCGCAGCAGGCCCATGGTCGCCCAGTCGGCCTCGCGCGGGTCGATCTCGATGCCGTAGTCGCCGGAGTCATCGTCAAGCAGATTGAAGTGCTGGCGCAGGCTGCCCATGACCTGGCGCAGTTCGTCGTGGCTGAGAAAGGTCGGCGTGCCGCCGCCCAGGTGCAGTTGTTCCACCGGCTGCTTGGGGTCGAGGTGGCAGGCCACCAGTTGGATCTCCTGCTCCAGGCGCTGCAGGTACGCCTGGGCGCGGCCACGGTCCTTGGTAATCACCTTGTTGCAGGCGCAGTAGTAGCAAATGTTCGCGCAGAACGGCACATGCACATACAGCGACAGCGGGCGCACCGCCTTGCGGCTGTCGCGCAGGGCGTGGAGCAGGTCGAAAGTGCCGACCTGGCTGTCGAATTGTACGGCGGTGGGGTAGGACGTGTAGCGCGGTCCCGCCAGGTCGTAGCGGTGAATCAGATCGGTGTCCCAACGAATGGCGTCGAGCATGCGGGCGTTCCCCCGGATAGGCTAGTGGGCCGAGTCTAGGGGTGTGACCTGGAGGGCATGTTGATTTGCATCAACGGGGAGCGGCGCTATGCCACATGGCCTTTTAATGGCCCATTAGCCAGTGCTGATGCGGACCGGGCAATGTCCAGACGCCGAACAGGATCACCAGCAAGCCGCCGGCCATGCGCACACTGCGTTTGCGCAATAACGCCGTGACCCGTTCCGCTGCCAGGCCGGTGGCCAGCAGCACTGGCCAGGTGCCCAAGCCGAATGCCAGCATCAGCAACGCGCTGTCCAGCGCATTGCCCTGGCTCGCCGCCCACAGCAGGGTGCTGTAGACCAACCCGCACGGCAACCAGCCCCACAGCGCGCCCAGCAGCAATGCGCGGGGCAGGCTGGACACCGGCAGCAAACGGTTCGCCACCGGCTGTATATAGCGCCACAGGCCGCGTCCGAGGCTTTCGATGCGCGTCAGGCCGCTCCACCAGCCGGCCAGGTACAACCCCATGCTGATCAACAGCAGCCCGGCGAGTACACGCATGAACATCGCCGCCGGGCTGTTGGCCACGGCCCAGCCGGCCAGGCCGATCAACAACCCCGCCGTGGCATAGCTGAGAATGCGCCCCAGGTTGTACGCCAGCAGCAGGCGAAAGCGGCGGCTGCGTTGCTCCTTGGGAATCGCCAGGGTCAGCGCGCCCATCAGCCCGCCGCACATGCCCAGGCAGTGGCCACCGCCCAGCAGGCCGAGAATCAGCGCGGAGACCAGCAGCGGCGCGAGTTCAAGCATGGGGCGGATCTTTGGGCGCGGGCGGCTGCTCGGGGCCGTTGGCCTCGTCGATGGCGGCCAGGTGGTTGGGGTCCTGATCGTCGAACAGCACGCTGTGGGCCGGGCCGTCGAGGTCATCGTACTGGCCGCTGTCCACCGCCCAGAAGAAGACGTAGATAGCGACACCGACTAACAGCAGCGCCGCCGGAATCATCACGTATAGAGCTGGCATCTGCACTCCATGCCCGCGCGGCTCAAGCCGGCAGCGGGCGGGTTACTGAGGGGGCGCTGTGGGCCGGCGCGCTCGGCAGGCGAGTCAGGCGCAGGGCGTTGAGCACCACGGTCAACGAACTGAGGGACATGCCGATCGCCGCCCAGATCGGGGTGATCCAACCGAGGGCGGCAAACGGCAGCATCAGGCCATTGTACAGCCCGGCCCACAGCAGGTTCTCAATGATTACCCGGCGGGTGCGCCGCGCCAGGCTGAAGGCTTGCACCAGCGCGTCGAGGCGGTTGGAGAGCAACACCGCATCGGCGCTGGTCTTGGCCAGATCAGTGGCCGAGCCCATGGCCACGCTGATATCGGCAGCGGCGAGCACCGGCACATCGTTGACGCCATCGCCGAGCATCAACACCGTGCGGCCTTGCTGGTGCAAGCGTTGCAACACCTGCAGTTTGTCGTCGGGACGCAGGCCGCCGTGGGCTTCGTCGATGCCCAGCTCAGCGGCGACACTCGCGACCATCGGCGAGGTGTCCCCCGACAGCAGCAGCGTGCGCCAGCCACGCGCCTTGCACGCGGCCAGCAACGCGGGTGCGTCGCTGCGCAAGCGGTCGTCCAGCACGAACCAGGCGAGGGCGCCGTCACGGTCACCGAGCAGCAGCCATTGGCCGGCTTCGTTCGGCGAGGCCGGCATCGGGCAGCCACTGAGTTCGCAGACAAACCCCGGCTGGCCGATGCGCAGCAGGCGTTCACCGACGCGACCTTCCAGGCCGAGCCCAGGGAAACTCAGCACTTCATCGGCGGCCATGGGCGCGCGGCCAAACGCGCGGGCAATCGGGTGTTCGGAGCGATTTTCGAGGGCGGCGGCGAGGGCCAGGCACAAGTCGCTGCTGGTGGCGCCCAAGGTGCGGATGGCTTTGAGTGCCAGGCGGCCTTCCGTGAGGGTGCCGGTCTTGTCGAAAATCACCGTGTCGATCTGGTTCAAGCCTTCGAGCACGTGGCCCCGGGTCAGCAGCAGGCCGAGTTTGTGCAGGGTGCCGGTGGCGGCGGTGAGGGCGGTCGGCGTGGCCAGGGACAGCGCGCACGGGCAGGTCGCAACCAGCATCGCCAGCACGATCCAGAACGCCCGCGACGCATCCAGCTCCCACCACACCAGGCCGATCACCGCCGCAGCGATTAGCGAGCCCAACAGGAACCACTGCGCGGCGCGGTCGGCGATCTGCGCCAGGCGCGGTTTCTCGGCCTGGGCTCGCTCCAGCAGGCGCACGATGGCGGACAGGCGTGTGTCGTGGCCCAACGCCCGCACCTCGACCTTCAGGGCGCCCTCGACATTCAGGGTGCCGGCAGTCACCGCATCGCCCGCGCGCCGCGGTTGCGGCAGGTATTCGCCGGTGAGCAGCGATTCATCGATGCTCGATTGACCGTCGAGGATCACCCCGTCCGCAGGCAGTACCGCGCCGGGATGCACCAGCACCCGGTCGCCCACCGCCAGTTCGCTCAAGAGGATGCGCTCGCTCTGGCCATCTCCCTTCAGGCGCAGGCACGAGGCCGGCAGCAGGTTGACCAATTGCGCGGTGGCCGCCGCCGTCCGCTCGCGTGCGCGGCGCTCCAAGTAACGTCCGGCGAGCAGGAACAGGGCGAACATGCCGACGGCGTCGAAGTACAACTCGCCGACCCCGGTGATCGCCGTCCAGATACCGGCCAGATAGGCCCCGCCAATCGCCAGGGAGACCGATACATCCATGGTCAGGTGGCGGGTGCGCAGATCGCGCAGGGCGCCTTTGAAAAACGGCGCACAGCTGTAGAACACGATGGGTGTTGTCAGAAACATCGCCACCCAACGCAGGATCACGTGCAGCTCGGGGCTCAGGTCGATATTGAATTCCGGCCAGGTGGCCATGGTCGCCATCATCGCCTGGAACCACAGCAAGCCGGCCACGCCCAATTGGCGCAGGGCCAGGCGGTTTTCGCTGGCCAATTGCTCGGCGGCACGGTCGGCCTGATACGGGTGCGCGGCGTAGCCGATATGGCGCAGTTCGCTGAGCAGTTGGCTCAACGGCAACTGGCCATCGGCCCAGCGCACCTGCAGGCGATGGTTGGACAGGTTCAGCCGCGCCTCGGCGACGGCGGGTAGGCTGCGCAGGTGTTTTTCGATCAGCCAGCCACAGGCGGCGCAACTGATGCCTTCCATCAACAGTGTCGCTTCGGCGAGATCGCCGTCGTGGCGCACGAAGGGTTTTTGCACGTCGACGCGGTCATACAGCGCCAGTTCGTCGACCAGTTGCACGGGCAGCGCCTCGGGGTTGGCCGAGGCTTCGCTGCGGTGCTGGTAATAGCTTTCCAGGCCCCCTGCCACGATGGCTTCGGCCACGGCCTGGCAGCCGGGGCAGCACAGCTCGCGGCGCTCGCCGAGGATCACCGCCGTGAAGCGGCTGCCGGGCGGGACGGGGAGGGCGCAGTGGTAGCAGGGGGTTGGGCTGGTCATGGGTAGGGATTCTAGCCGGCTGGGAGGGCCGCATCGCCGGCAAGCCGGCTCCTGCAGGGTAACGCGTCAGGCCTGCAGGCGCCGGCTTGCCGACGATGCGCGAAGCGCAGGTGGATTATTTTTTCAGGTCTTCGGCACCCTGCAGTGGCTCATCACCCAGCAGCAAGTCCTTGTCGTGGCTGACCTGTTCTTCTTCGAACATGCGCCAGGTGCGGTCGCCTTCCACGCCGAGCAACTCGACGAAACGACGGCCTTCGACTTTGTCGGTGACCTGGCCGATGTAGCGGCCGGCTTCGCTGTCGCTGCGGGCCAGGTTGATCTTGCGATCCTTCTCCGGCTGGGTCGGGGAGATCAGGTTCAGTTCCAGGGTTGCCGGGTTGCTGTTGCCGGTCAGGTGCACGTCGACTTCGCCGGTCAGCTCGTCCAGGTGCACCTTGGCGCGCAGTTGCAGGGTCTGGGCCAGCAGTTCGCGGTCCAGTGAGCGGTTGATGCCTTTGCCGGCCTCGTAGTAGTTGTCGTTGACCAGGTTGTCCGGGTTGTTCACCGCGATGGTCACCATGGACAAGGTCAAGGTCACCGAGCAGGCCAGGATCCCAATGATGATCCAGGGCCAGAGGTGCTTGTACCAGGGGCTTGCGGCAGTAGCTACGGACATTCTCATGCTCTCTGTTTAACGGACTTGTGGGCCGATGAATCGGCTCTTGGCTTCGATCTGGACGCTGGTGTCATCGGCATCGCGCAGGATGAAGGTCACCTCGTTGGTGCTCGACGGCAACTGCTCCGGCGCACTCGACAGCTCCACCGGCATGCTGACGATATCGCCGGCGGCCACCTTGATTTCGCGCCGGCCCTGCAGCTTGAGATCCGGCAGGCCGGCGGCGTCGAGCACGTAGGTGTGGTCGCGCTGGTCCTTGTTCATGATCTTCAGGCTGTAGACGTTTTCGATCCGGCCCTCGGCGTTTTCGCGGTACAGCACGCGATCTTTGCTGACGTCGAAACCCACCAGCGAGCGCATGAAAAATGCCCCGACCAGCAGCCCTATCATCGCCAGCAACACCAGCGCGTAACCAATCAGGCGCGGGCGCAATTTGTGGGTCTTCTGCCCGGACAGGTTGTGCTCGGTGGTGTAGCTGATCAGGCCGCGCGGGTACTCCATCTTGTCCATGATGTTGTCGCAGGCATCGATGCAGGCGGCGCAACCGATGCACTCGATTTGCAGGCCGTCGCGGATGTCGATGCCGGTGGGGCAGACCTGCACGCACATCGTGCAGTCGATGCAATCACCGAGGCCCTGGGCCTTGTAGTCGACGCCCTTTTTACGCGGGCCACGCACTTCGCCACGGCGGGGGTCGTAGGAGACGATCAGGGTGTCCTTGTCGAACATCACGCTCTGGAAGCGCGCATACGGGCACATGTAGATACACACCTGTTCGCGCAGCCAGCCGGCATTGCCGTATGTGGCGAGGGTGAAGAACCCGACCCAGAAATACGACCAGCCATCGGCCTGGCCGGTGAAGAAGTCGAACACCAGTTCGCGGATCGGCGAGAAGTAGCCGACAAAGGTCATGCCAGTGACAAACCCGATCAACAGCCACAGGGTGTGCTTGCTGAATTTGCGCAGGAACTTGTTGATGCCCATGGGCGCTTTATCGAGCTTGATGCGCTGGTTGCGGTCGCCTTCAGTGACTTTTTCGCACCACATGAAGATCCACGTCCACACGCTTTGCGGGCAGGTATATCCACACCACACGCGGCCGGCGTACACCGTGATGAAGAACAGGCCAAACGCCGCCACGATGAGGATGCCCGAGAGCAGGATGAAGTCCTGGGGCCAGAAGGTTGCGCCAAAAATGAAGAACTTGCGCTCCGGCAGGTTCCACCACACTGCCTGGTGTCCGCCCCAGTTCAGCCACACCGTGCCGAAGTAGAGCAGGAACAGGCCGGCGCCACCGAGCATGCGCAAGTTGCGGAACAGGCCGGTGAAGGCGCGGGTGTAGATTTTCTCTCGCGACGCATAAAGGTCGACGGATTGGCTGGCGTTTTTGGCAGGCGGGGTAACGTCATGTACCGGTATCTGGTTGCTCATCATTGCATCCCACGGCGGTGGAGATTTGCCTCGGCCAGTACGTGCCAACCGGGGTCAAATTAAGGGTGTTGCAGTGGCCTAATGATACGCCCCCGACAGTGCGCAAAGGGTGCGACCTTTGGTCGCGTTGGGGGAAATCAATTGATGGTGTACGTGACCTGGATCAATTGACTTGAGAAGTATGGACGGTTTTTGCCGGTGAGCAGGTCATTCGTCCCACGGATTTATCAGGGCAACACCACTGGACTTGAAGTCGCTGATGTTACGCGTCACCACGGTGAGCCCATGCACCAGCGCAGTTGCGGCAATCAATGCGTCACTTTCGTTAGCTTGGTCCGGCACCTGTAAATGGGCACAGCGCAGCGCAACGGCGGCATCAACCGGCAATATTCTGGCATCGAACGCTGGCATTACATGACGTTTGAGCCACGTACGCAGCACTTTCCCCTGGGCCGGGTCTCGGCGCTCCATCCGCAGTACGCCGGTTTCCAGTTCTTTCAGCGTAATTGCTGAGATAAACATGCGCGGGGCGATAACGCTTTTTGCCCAGGCGACCACTCTTGCGTCAGCCTGAGGTTTACGAAGTTCAGAGATTACGTTGGTGTCGAGTAGGTACATTCAAGAGAGGTCCACGGGGCGGTGAGTGACCACGGCACGTTCGGTTTCAAAGTCGATTTCGGCCGCTTCCGGCATCACCAACAGGTCAACGATGTCGACATTCAGACCTGTCAGTTTCTGGTAGTCCTCAATGCTTAGCAGTACATGGGCTGGCTTGCCGCGATCAGTGATAAAAACCGGCCCCTGACGGGCAGCTTTTTTGGCACCGCTTGTGTCTTGGTTGAATTCCCGACTGGAAATAGTGGTGATAGTCATGGGCATCCTTCCTTCGGTAGACTGAATGTAGTTACGTTACTACTTTGTGGCGGCAGGCGACAAGCTTGATGTTATGAGCGGTTGAGCATTCGGCCGTTGAAATGGCAGCAACCAGAAAAAACAAAGCCCCGTGATTCGGGGCTTTGTCATGACTCAAGGCTTACTGCTCTTCAGTCTTCTTGTCCCCATGGGACAAGCTGTACACATACGCCGCCAGCAGGTGCACCTTGTCGTTGCCCTGCAGTTGCTCCTGCGCAGGCATCTGGCCCTGGCGGCCCCAGCGGATGGTCTGCTGCAGTTGCGCGAAGCTCGAGCCGTAGATGAACGCGCCCGGGTGAGTCAGGTCGGGCGCGCCCATGGCGGGGGTGCCTTTGCCGGCCGGGCCATGGCAGGCCACGCAGTTAGCGGCGAAGAGTTTCTCGCCGTTGGCCACGTCAGCCTTGGTGCCTTCCGGCAGCTTGCGCCCATCGAGGTTGGTGACGACGAAGGCAGCCACATCGGCCACGCCCTGTTCCTTGAGGATATCCAGCCAGGCCGGCATCACTGCATGGCGGCCCTTCATGATGGTTTCCTTGATGGTGGCCGGCTCGCCACCCCAGCGCCAGTCGGCGTCGGTCAGGTTGGGGAAGCCATAGGCACCCTTGGCGTCGGAGCCGTGGCAGACCGAGCAGTTGGAGGCGAACAGGCGGCCACCCATCTTCAGGGCCTGTGGGTCCTTGGCGACTTCCTCAATTGGCATCGACGCGAATTTGGCGAAGATCGGCCCGAACTTGGCGTCCGACCTGGCCATTTCCTTTTCCCATTCGTGCACGCCGGTCCAGCCGGTCTGGCCGTTGGCGAAGGGGGTTTGCTTGTCGTTGTCGAGGTAGTTGTAGCCCGGCAGCAGGCCTTTCCAGTTGCCCAGGCCGGGGTAGAGCGCCAGGTAACCGAGGGCGAAAATGATGGTGCCGACGAACAGCATGAACCACCACTTGGGCAGCGGGTTGTCGTACTCCTCGATGCCGTCGAACGAGTGGCCGACGGTCTCGTCGGTCTGCTCGGCGCGCTGGCCCTTGCGGGTCGACAGCAGCAGCCAGGTCAGGGCGAAGATGGTACCCAGACTGAGGACTGTGACGTACAGACTCCAGAACGTAGTCATTCTTTGTTACTCCTAGAAGCTTGCTCGACGTGCTTGATGGCTTCGGGATCATCCGCAAAGGGCAGCATGGTCGCGTCGTCAAACTCCGACTTGCGTCGCGGGCTGAACACCCACAGCGCCAGGCCGACAAAGGCCACCATCACTACAACGGTGCCCAGGCCTCGAATCATCCCGATATCCATGTAGGTCACCGTTTGCTTTTGATGATGGTGCCAAGGCCTTGCAGGTAGGCCACCAATGCGTCCATTTCAGTCTTGCCCTTCACGGCTGCAGCGGCACCGGCGATGTCTTCGTCGGTGTAGGGCACGCCCAGGGTGCGCAAGACTTCCATCTTCTTCGCGGTATCCTTGCCGTCGAGCTTGTTTTCCACGAGGAACGGGTACGCCGGCATTTTCGACTCAGGCACCACGTTGCGCGGGTTGTACAAGTGCGCACGTTGCCAGTCATCGGAGTAACGCCCGCCGACACGGGCCAGGTCCGGGCCGGTGCGCTTGGAACCCCAAAGGAACGGGTGGTCCCATACGCTTTCGCCGGCAACCGAGTAGTGGCCGTAGCGTTCGGTCTCGGCGCGGAACGGGCGGATCATCTGCGAGTGGCAGCCGACACAGCCGTTGGCGATGTAGACGTCGCGGCCTTCCAGTTCAAGCGCGGTGCGCGGCTTCATGCCTTCGACCGGCTTGTTGGTCACGTCCTGGAAAAACAGCGGGACGATCTGGGTCAGGCCGCCGATGCTCACGGCGATGACCATGAAGAAGGCCAGCAGGCCGATATTCTTCTCGACTACTTCATGCTTCATCAGTGGGCTCCCACAACGGCGATCTTGGCGGCGGCTTCGGCTTCTGCAGGGTCGGAGGCACGCACGGTGCGCCAGACGTTGTAGGCCATGAACAGCATGCCGGCGGCAAAGAACGTACCGCCCAGGGCGCGGACGATGTAGCCCGGGTGGCTGGCTTGCAGCGCTTCGACGAAGGAGTAGGTGAGGGTGCCGTCATCGTTGATCGCACGCCACATCAGGCCCTGGGTGATGCCGTTGACCCACATCGAGGCGATGTAGAGCACGGTGCCGATGGTGGCCAGCCAGAAGTGCGTGTTGATCAGCCCGACGCTGTGCATCTGCGCACGGCCGAACAGTTTCGGGATCATGTGGTACAGCGCGCCGATGGAGATCATCGCCACCCAGCCGAGGGCGCCGGCATGAACGTGGCCGATGGTCCAGTCGGTGTAGTGGGAGAGCGAGTTGACGGTCTTGATCGCCATCATCGGCCCTTCGAAGGTCGACATGCCGTAGAACGCCAGCGAGACCACCAGAAAACGCAGGATCGGGTCGGTGCGCAGCTTATGCCAGGCGCCCGACAGGGTCATCATGCCGTTGATCATGCCGCCCCAGCTCGGGGCCAGGAGGATGATCGACATCGCCATGCCCAGCGACTGCGCCCAGTCCGGCAGCGCGGTGTAGTGCAGGTGGTGCGGGCCGGCCCAGATGTACAGGGTGATCAGCGCCCAGAAGTGCACGATGGACAGGCGGTACGAGTAAATAGGACGTTCGGCCTGTTTCGGCACGAAGTAGTACATCATCCCGAGGAAACCGGTGGTCAGGAAGAAACCCACGGCGTTGTGGCCGTACCACCACTGGATCATCGCATCCGTCGCCCCGGCGTAGGCCGAGTAGGACTTGAACAGGTTCACCGGCAACGAAGCGTGGTTGACGATGTGCAGCATCGCCGTGACCAGGATGAAGGCACCGTAGAACCAGTTACCGACATAGATGTGCTTGGTCTTGCGCTTGACGATGGTGCCGAAGAACACCACCGCATAGGTCACCCAGACGATGGCGAGCAGGATCGCGATCGGCCATTCCAGCTCGGCGTATTCCTTGGTGGTGGTGTAGCCCAGCGGCAGGGTGACAATGGCGCTGACGATGACCGCTTGCCAACCCCAGAAGGTGAAGGCCGCGAGACTGTCGGAGATCAGTCGCGTCTGGCAGGTGCGCTGCACGACATAGTAGGAGGTGGCAAACAATGCACATCCGCCGAAGGCGAAAATCACCAGGTTGGTGTGCAGCGGGCGCAGGCGGCCGAAGGTCGTCCAGGGCAAGCCGAAATTCAATTCCGGCCAGACCAGTTGCGAGGCGATGAACACCCCGAGCCCCATGCCAAGGATCCCCCAGACCACCGTCATGATGGCGAACTGGCGGACTACCTTATAGTTATAAGCAGTCGGACTGATTGCTGTGCTCATTCTAAGGTTCCACGGTTTAGGTTTTTTTATAGGTAAAATCGGCCGCAAGTATGTAGAAAGCGAGGGGCCATTGCAACGCAATGACTGACCTGTATCAATGCGTTCCACGCCAGATTCTGCGCCCTTTCCATGTTTTACGTAGGGACAAAATCCGAAATCGAAAGCTGATCGAGTGGACAAGAATTTTCACAGGCCGCAGCGGGCAACGCCGTGCGCTCTGAACCGGTCCACTGTGCAAGGAAGCGTAGACCCGATTGGCAGGGGGGGAAAGTGGTGCTTTGGAAGGGTGTGACGAATTGACGCAGAGCGGCAGCCATAAGCGGCAAGTTGCATGCCGCAGGAAAAAACGGCTGCAAGATCCAAGTTGGGAACTCTTCTCTTGCAGCCTGAAGCTTGAAGCTTGAAGCTTGAAGCCTGAAGCTTGAAGCCTGAAGCTTGAAGCTTGAAGCTTGAAGCTTAAAACTTCCCGCTCACCGCCTGCTATTGATGGGACAGGCTATACACGTATGCCGCCAGCAGGTGCACCTTGTCATTGCCCTGCAGCACTTCCTGTGCCGGCATCTGGCCCTGACGGCCGTGACGGATGGTCTGCTGCAACTGCGCGAGGCTGGTGCCGTAGATATAGCCGGCCGGTTTGGTCAGGTCAGGCGCGCCCATCGCTTCCATGCCGTGGCCTTGCGGACCGTGGCAGGCGACACAGGTGGTGTTGAACGCGGTTTGGCCCGCAGCCAGGTCGGCGCTGCTGTCGGCCGGCAATGGCAGCTTGGCCAGGTCGTGACGCACATAGGCGGCGACGTTTTTCACTCCCTCGTCACCCAGCATGTCGCCCCAGGCCGGCATCGCCGCGTGGCGGCCGTTGAGGATGGTGGTCTTGATCGCCTCGGCCGAACCGCCCCAGCGCCAGATGTTGTCGGCCAGGTTCGGGAAGCCGAACGCGCCCTTGGCATCCGAGCCGTGGCACACCGCGCAGTTGGAGGCGAACAGGCGTGCGCCCATCTTCAACGCCTGCGGGTCCTTGGCGACTTCTTCCAGCGGCATGGCCGAGAATTTGGCGAAGATCGGCCCGAACTTGGCGTCGGCCCTGGCCATTTCCTTGTCCCATTCCTTGGTCTGGGTCCAGCCGTCTTCATAGCCCGGCAGCACACCTTTCCAGTTGCCCAGGCCCGGGTAGAGGATCAGGTAGCCGACGGCAAACACCAGGGTGCCGGCGAACAGCATGAACCACCACTGGGGCAGCGGGTTGTCGTATTCCTCGATGCCATCGAAGGCGTGGCCCATCGTCTGGTCGACGCTGCCCTTGGTCTCGCCCTTGCGGGTGCCGATCAACAGCCAGGTCAGGCCGATCAGGCTGCCGAGGGTCAGTACGCAGATCCATGTACTCCAGAATAGGGTCATGGCCGGTTGCTCCTTGTTGCAGGCTCTTCTTGAGCGTCGGATGGAGTGGGTTCATCGGCAAAGGGCAGCAGGCGCGCCTGCTCGAATTCCGCATTGCGCCGGTTGTTGAACACCCACAGCGACAAGCCGATAAAGGCGATGGCGACCACCAGCGTGCCGAGGCCGCGGATGGTGCCTGCATCGAATTCAAATCCCATGGCTCACCTCTTGCTCTTGATGGCGGTGCCGAGCACTTGCAGGTACGCCACCAGGGCGTCCATCTCGGTCTTGCCCTTGAGGCTGGCGACCGCACCACTGATGTCGTCGTCGGTGTACGGCACGCCGAGGGTGCGCATCACTTTCAACTTGGTCTCGGTGTGGCTGCTGTCGACGGGAGCGGTGACCAGCCACGGATAGGCCGGCATCTTCGACTCGGGCACCACGTTGCGCGGGTTGTACAAGTGCGCGCGGTGCCAGTCGTCCGAGTAGCGTGCGCCGACGCGCGCCAGGTCCGGGCCGGTGCGCTTGGAGCCCCACAGGAACGGGTGGTCCCACACGCTTTCGCCGGCGACCGAGTAGTGGCCGTAGCGTTCGGTCTCGGCGCGGAACGGGCGGATCATCTGCGAGTGGCACTGTACGCAGCCTTCGCGAATGTAGATGTCGCGGCCTTCCAGTTGCAGCGCGGTATAGGGCTTCATGCCCTCGACCGGCTTGTTGGTCACGTCCTGGAAGAACAGCGGGACGATCTGGGTCAGGCCGCCGATGCTTACGGCGAGCACCATGAGCAGCATCAACAGGCCGACGTTCTTTTCAATCGTTTCGTGTTTCATCACAGACTCCTCAGGCCAGCTGCGCAGTGGTGGCGGCTTCGGCGGGTTGCGCCGAGCGCACGGTGCGCCATGTGTTGTAAGCCATCAGGAACATGCCGCTGAGGAACACCGCACCGCCTACCAGCCGCACGATGAAGCCAGGGTGGCTGGCCACCAGGGTTTCGACGAAGGAGTAGGTCAGGGTGCCGTCTTCGTTGACCGCACGCCACATCAGGCCCTGGGCGATGCCGTTGACCCACATCGAAGCGATGTAGAGCACGGTGCCGATGGTGGCCAGCCAGAAGTGCGCGTTGATCAGGCCGAGGCTGTACATCTGCTCGCGACCGAAGATTTTCGGGATCATGTGGTACAGCGCGCCGATGGAGATCATCGCCACCCAGCCGAGGGCGCCGGCGTGTACGTGGCCGATGGTCCAGTCGGTGTAGTGGGAGAGGGCGTTGACGGTCTTGATCGCCATCATCGGGCCTTCGAAGGTCGACATGCCGTAGAACGCCAGGGAGACCACCAGGAAGCGCAGGATCGGGTCGCTGCGCAATTTATGCCAGGCGCCCGACAGGGTCATCATGCCGTTGATCATGCCGCCCCAGCTCGGTGCCAGCAGGACCAGCGACATCACCATGCCCAGCGACTGTGCCCAGTCCGGCAGCGCGGTGTAGTGCAGGTGGTGCGGGCCGGCCCAGATGTACAGGGTGATCAGCGCCCAGAAGTGCACGATGGACAGGCGATAGGAGTACACCGGACGCTCGGCCTGCTTGGGCACGAAGTAGTACATCATCCCCAGGAAGCCCGCAGTGAGGAAGAAGCCTACGGCGTTGTGTCCGTACCACCACTGCACCATGGCATCCGTCGCACCGCCGTACAGCGAGTAGGACTTGGTCAGGCTGACCGGGATTTCCAGGTTGTTGACGATGTGCAGGATGGCCACGGTGATGATGAACGCACCGAAGAACCAGTTGCCGACGTAGATGTGCTTGGTGTTGCGCTTCATCACCGTGCCGAAAAACACGATGGCGTAGGCCACCCAGACAATGGTGATGAGGATGTCGATCGGCCATTCCAGCTCGGCGTATTCCTTGGAACTGGTGTAGCCCAGCGGCAACGTGATTGCGGCCAGCAGGATCACCAGTTGCCAGCCCCAGAAGCAGAACGCGGCGATTTTCGGCGCGAACAACTGCGTCTGGCAGGTGCGTTGCACCGAGTAGAAGGAGCTGGCGAACAGCGCACAGCCGCCGAAGGCGAAGATCACCGCGTTGGTGTGCAGCGGGCGCAAGCGGCCGAAGCTGGTCCAGGGCAGGTCGAAGTTGAGCGCAGGCCAAACCAATTGGGCAGCGAGAAAAACCCCGAGCCCCATGCCGACGATGCCCCACACCACCGTCATAATGGCGAATTGGCGGACCACCTTGTAGTTATAGGCGGTACTTAAAGTAGTGTTCATGGTTCCCCATCCACGGTTCAACCCAAGCAGATGCGGCACTTGGGCTGGAGTTATAGGCAGACTAAAAAGCGAGGCAAGCATGGGCAAAGAGCACAAGGCCAGTATTGACGGGGATCAATGGGCGCACTGTGTGCGCGAACGCGGCTGGCTGTGGGATGTCGCGGCGGGCGAGGCGTCGGGGGCGCCTGTCACGTTGGTCCTGGCCCACGGCGCCGGCGCACCGATGGACTCATCGTTCATGAACGACATGGCTGCACGCCTTGCCGGGCACGGCGTGAACGTGTTGCGCTTCGAATTTGCGTACATGGCCCAGCGCCGGGTAGACGGCGTTAAACGCCCGCCGAACCCGGCGCCGAAACTGCTGGAGGCGTGGCGCGAGGTGCATGCCGAGGTGCGACGTCATGTCGCTGGGAAACTGGCGATTGGCGGCAAATCCATGGGCGGGCGCATGGCCAGTTTAGTCGCGGATGAACTGGGCGCCGATGGGCTGGTGTGCCTGGGTTATCCGTTTTATGCGGTGGGCAAGCCAGAGAAGCCACGGGTCGAGCACTTGGCCGGGCTGAAGACGCCGACCCTGATCGTGCAGGGCGAGCGCGATGCGTTGGGCAATCGGGCGGCGGTGGAGGGGTATGGCTTGTCGCCGAGCATCGAGGTGATGTGGCTGGTGGCGGGGGATCATGACTTGAAGCCGTTGAAGGCATCGGGCTTCAGTCATGAGCAGCATCTGGAGGCTGCGGCGGTGAAGGTCTCAAGCTTTCTTGCTGGCCTTTAGGGCCTCATCGCAGGCAAGCCATCTCCCACATTTTGATGTGTGAACACCGTCGAATGTGGGGGCTGGCTTGCCTGCGATAGCGATCTATCGGTTAAACCGCTCTACCAGCGAGTACTGGGTATTGGCGGTATGCGTCAGCTCTTCACTCAACTGCGCCGAGTTCAACGCCTGCTCCGAGGTCTGGTCCGCCAGCAGCGCAATGGTGCTGATATTGCGGCTGATCTCTTCGGCCACCGAGCTTTGCTCTTCGGTCGCGGCGGCGATCTGGGTGGTCATGTCGGTGATGTGCGCCACGGCTTCGCTGATGCCGACCAGCGCCTGGTCCGCTTCCATCACCCGTGCCACACCTTCTTCGGCCTGGCGATGCCCGGCGTCCATGGTTTGCACGGCGGCCGCGGCAGTTTGCTGCAGCTTGGCGATCAGGGCATGGATCTGCCCGGTGGACTCGGCGGTGCGTTGCGCCAACTGACGGACTTCATCTGCCACGACCGCAAAACCACGGCCCATCTCACCGGCGCGGGCCGCTTCGATGGCGGCGTTCAGCGCCAGCAGGTTGGTCTGGTCGGCGATGCCTTTGATCACGTCGACCACGCCGCCGATTTCATCGCTGTCCTTGGCCAGTTGGGTGACGGTCACGCCGGTCTCGCCCACGGCCACCGACAGGCGCTGGATCGCCTCGCGGGTTTCCCCGGCGATATCGCGGCCGCGGCCGGTAAGGCGATTGGCTTCCTGGGTGGCATCGGCGGTGCGCTGCACGTGGCTGGCGACTTCCTGGGTGGTCGCGGCCATCTGGTTGACTGCCGTGGCCACCTGCTCGGTTTCCACGCGCTGGCGCTCCAGGCCGGTAGAGCTGTTATGCGCCAGGGTGTTGGACTGCGCAGCCTGGTCGTTGAGGTGCTCGGCCGTGTCCTGCAAGCGCGTGAGGCAGGTCTTCAGACGCGCCTCCTGGCTGAGGATCGACATTTCCAGACGCGCCTGGGCACCCCGGCTGTCGGTGTACATCTGCGCGATCAGCGGGTCGGACGTGGTCTGCTCGGCCAGGCGCAGCAGGCGCTTGAGGCCGCGTTGTTGCCAGCTCAGGCCCAGCAGGCCCAATGGCACCGACAGCCCGGCCGCCAAGGCGAAGCCCCAGTGGGAGTTGAGCGAGGCGCCGATCATGAAGCTCAGCTGGCTCACCAGGATAAACGGCAGCCAGTCCTGCAGCACCGGCAGCCACTTGTCGCGCTGGGGAATGGCCGACTTGCCCTGGTTGATGCGTTGATAGAGCGCTTCGGCACGGCGGATCTGCTCGGAGGTGGGCTTGATGCGCACCGATTCGTAGCCGACCACCTGGTTGCCTTCGAAGACCGGCGTCACATAGGCGTTGACCCAGTAGTGATCGCCGCTCTTGCAGCGGTTCTTGACGATGCCCATCCATGGCAAGCCTTGTTTGAGCGTGGACCACATGTGCGCGAACACCGCTGCCGGTACATCCGGGTGACGCACCAGGTTGTGCGGCGCGCGAAGCAGCTCTTCGCGGGTGAACCCACTGATCTCGACAAACGCGTCGTTACAGTAGGTGATCACACCCTTGGCATCCGTGGTGGAGATCAACCGTTGCTGAGCGGGGAAGGTACGTTCGCGCTGGGTAACGGGTTGGTTATTACGCATGATTGTTCAATCCGCAAGGCTTTCAGGGGGTATCGGCCGTGGCGGGCATTTATTTAACTTATTTTTGCAACAATCATCCCGCCAGCATCGGGTAGGTAAACAACCCGAAGTGAAGCAGGTTCAAGCCAAAGTGCGTGGCAATCGCTGCACCCAGGCCACCGAAGCGATAGGCCAGGCCATAACCGACCCCGGCAATGCTCGCCAGCAACACCCAGTGCCAGCCCGCGCCCAGGTGCACCAGGCCGAACAGCAGTGAAGCCAGCAACAGCGCCAGGTTCTCGCCGTAAGGCAGATGCTGGAAGCGCTGGCGCAGGCCGCCCTGGATGTAGCCACGAAACAGTGCCTCTTCCACCAGGGTCACCAGCAGCAGGTTGTTGAGCACCCACAGCCAGGCCTGTTCCGGCCATTTCGGCGCCCAACTGATCACCCCCAGCAAGGCGGCGCCACCGAGTGCAGCAATGGCCGTGAGGGTCAGGGCCAGGGCCGTGACACACAGCGACAGGCGCAGGCTGCGCCGCGCCACAATCCACGGGCAGGCCAACAGCAGCCAGAAGCCGATCAGCGGTTTGTCCTGGTTCAGGTACATCGAGAAGGGCACGGCGTCGGGGGTGAATTGCTGCGAGCCGATGCCGCGCCCGTTGTAGAACCCCGGCAGCCAGTGCATGGCCAGGCTCACGGCGAGGACGATAAACAAACCATGACCGAGGTAACGGGCCCACGGCGTGCGCTGCTGGCGTACCGCGTACCCGGCGATCAGCAGCAGGGCCACGGACACCAGCGCGAGCGCGCCGAGTTGCCCGTAGGCCAGGGCCATCACATAGCCAATGGAAAGAAGCGCCAGGTACAGCCAGGGCAATGCGAGCATGGGAAATCCTTGGAAAAAAATCGGGCGCATTATAGCGACGCCCCCACGCAATCACTGTGAAAACTGCGCCAGGCAAAAACGCGTTGGCCAAGTCATTGCCATACCTGTCGACGGCTGGGTATAGTCGGCGCGTCTTTATCCCTTCAAAAAGATCAGCACATGCCAGCTTCCTTGCACATAGCGGTAGTCGATTCAGCGGTCAACGCTGCGGTCGTGCCGTGCGAGGACAAGCAGCCTGCGCAGATCAGCCACTACCCCCCACCTGTCAGTAGCACGCCGGTGTACGCAGTCGTATCACCGCCGGGTGTTGGCATTTCGGGCTGATCAGCAATTCGCTGTGCCCCTCTGCCTGCCTGAAAAAAACCTACTGAGTTTCAGCTTCAGCTGAATTGGCTTTTTTGCCTGATTACAGGTGGTAACCATGTCTGTCATTTCGAAACAATCCGTGGCCGCGGCGGCCTCGACGAGCCTGTTCGTCCTGCTCTGGAGCAGTGGGGCGATCTGCTCCAAGCTGGGCCTGGCCCATGCTTCGCCCTTTGCGTTTTTGCTCATCCGTTTTGCCATCGCCCTGGTGGGCCTGGTGTTCCTGGTGCCGATCCTCAAGTTGCAATTGCCGCGCCCCGGCAAGCCGATGCTGTACGCGGCGGCGACCGGGCTGGTGTTGTTGGGGGCGTACCAGATTTTCTACCTGCTGGCCCTGGACCTCAAAGTCACGCCCGGAATGATGGCCACCATCATGGGCGTGCAGCCGATCCTCACGGTGGTGCTGATGGAGCGCCAGCGTTCCTGGCGACGGCTGTTCGGCCTCGGTCTGGGCCTGGCGGGGTTGATCATGGTGGTCTACCAGGGCATCGGGCTGGCGGGCATGTCCCTGGCCGGGATGCTGTTCGGGCTGCTGGCCCTGGCGAGCATGACCTTTGGCTCGATCATGCAAAAGCGCATCACCGACAACCCACTGGGCACGCTGCCCGTGCAGTACCTGGCGGGTTTGCTGCTGTGTTCGGTGTTTGTGCCGTTCCAGCCGTTCCATTTTGAACACAACGCCGGCTTTTACCTGCCGGTACTGTGGATGGGCGTGGTGGTGTCGTTATTGGCGACACTTTTGCTGTACCGCTTGATCGCCCGCGGCAACCTGGTGAATGTCACCAGCCTGTTCTACCTGGTGCCGGCGGTGACGGCGGTGATGGACTACCTGATCTTCGGCAACCGGCTCGCGCTGCTGAGCCTGCTGGGGATGGGATTGATCATCATCGGCCTGGTGTTCGTCTTCCGTAAGGCCTGACACCACCCCGTCCTGTAGGCGCCCGGCTTGCCGGCGATGAACGCCATCGTCGGCAAGCCGGGTTCCTACAGGATTTTTTTCGGCCGCAAGACCAGCCACAGCGCCCCCGCGATCAACACCCCGCCATACACGTGCGCCATCGACAGCGGCTCATCCAGCAGCAACGCGCCCCACAGCACGCCGAATGGCGGAATCATGAAGGTCACGGTCATCGACTTGACCGGCCCGATGGATGACAGCAGCCGGAAATAGAGGATGTAGGCAAGTGCCGTGCACACCAGTCCCAACCCCAGCAGCGACAACCACACCTGCCACCCACCCCAACTGGCGGGCGGCTGGCTGATCGCGCTGTAGGCAAAGAACGGCAACAGGAACAGGGTGGCGCCGAGCATGCTGCCCAAGGCCGACAGGCGGCTGTCCAGGCCACCGCGCTGATCCAGCCAGCGCCGTGCCAGGAACCCGGCAAACCCATAACAGGTCGTCGCCAGCAGGCAGGCCAGCGCGCCCATCAACAACTCCAGGTCGAACGCCACCGGCCCCGCGCGGGTCAGCACGCCCACGCCCAGCAGGCCCAGGCATACCCCGGCGACTTTCGAAGGCGTGAGGCGCTCGCTGAAGAACAGCCCGCCAATCAGCACGCCCATCAGCGGCGTGGTGGCATTGAAGATCGCCGAGTAACCCGCCGGCAGCACCTGGGCCGCCACCGAGTACATGGTCGCCGGGATCCCGGAGTTGATCACCCCCAGCAGCAGGACCGTCTTGAACTTGCCCTGGAAATCCCAGCTCACCCGCATCAGCGCCAGGATGACCAGCAACCCGGCGGCGGCAATCGACACGCGGAAAAACGCGGTCGGCACGCTGCCGATCTCCGGCGCGATGATGCGCATGAACAGAAAGCTCGCGCCCCAGATGGCGGCGAGCCCGAGCAGGTACAGGGTGTCGACAGGTCTCACGGAAAACTCCTACGCGAACAAGGCCGCGAGTGTGCCCAGTGACTTGGCCCTGCACAATCACTGTTTAAAGGATAAACCGCGTCACCATGCCATTGAGGTCCACCGCCAGGCGCGACAGTTCCTGGCTGGCCGCCGAGGTCTGCGTGGCGCCGGCGGCGGTCTGGGTGGACAGGTCGCGAATGTTCACCAGGCTGCGGTCCACATCGCGCGCCACCAGCGCCTGCTGCTCGGCGGCGCTGGCAATGACCAGGTTGCGCTCGCTGATCTGCGAGATCGCCGCGGTGATTTTTTCCAGCGCGCTGCCGGCACTGTTGGCCCGCTGCAGCGTCTGGCCGGCGTGTTCGGCACTGCTGTTGAGTGCGTCGACGGTGTCCTGGGTGCCTTGCTGGATGCCGGTGATCATCTGCTCGATTTCTTCGGTGGAGTCCTGGGTGCGCTGCGCCAGCGAGCGCACTTCATCGGCGACCACCGCAAAACCACGCCCGGCCTCGCCCGCACGGGCGGCTTCGATGGCGGCGTTGAGCGCCAGCAGGTTGGTTTGCCCGGCGATGCCACGAATCACTTCCAGCACTTTGCTGATGTCCTGGGCCTGCACGGCCAGGCCTTCGGCCTTGTTCGACGCGCCGAGCACTTCATCCACCAGGTTCTGGATCGAACTGATGGTTTCGCTGATCTGGTAGTGGCCGTGCTTGCTGTCCTCATCGGAAGCCTTGGAGGCTTCGGCGCTGGACACTGCGTTGCCGGCCACCTCGTCCACTGCCGAACTCATTTCGGTCACGGCCGTCGCGGCCTGTTCGATCTCGTCGTTCTGTGCCTGCAGGCCACGGGTGCTCTGCTCCATCACCGAGCTCATCTCCTCGGCGGCGGAAGCCAGTTGTTGGGCGGATTCGCTGATGCCACGAATGGTGCTTTGCAACTGTTCCTGCATGGTCGCCAGGGCGCCCAGCAGTTGCGCCGGCTCGTCATGGCCGTGCACCACGATCGGCTGGCTGAGGTCGCCGCCGGCGATGGTACGCGCCACCATCAACGCCTGTCCGAGCGGCGCGGTGATGCTGCGGGTCAGCAGCCATGCCAGCAGCAAGGTGGCGATCAGCGCGACCACGATGATCAGCCCGACAACCCACTGCGCGCTCGAATAGGTCTCGGCAGCCGCGTCGGCTGCCGCTTCGACACCTTTCTGGTTGAACGCGATCAGGTCTTCCAAATTCTGGTTGAGGGCCATGCCCTGGGGCGCCAGGCGCACGTTCAGCAGGTCGATGGCGTCTTGTTGCTGGTCCTTGTCGACCAGGGCAACCATTTGGCCGACGGTGCCCAGGTAGGTCGCCACATTGCTTTTTGCCTGCTGGAGCATTTCACGCTCTGCATCGTTGTTCAGCAGGCTTTCGTGACGCTCCAGCAGCGCTTGCAATTCACTGGTGTTGCGCGTGATCAAGGCCCTGCTGGTGTCGCGTATCCGCGATTCGTCGGTGGTGACCAGGCGCAGGCCTTCCAGGCGAATATTGGCGACGTAGGCGGCGATGTCGTGGGCGTTCTCGATGCTCGGCATCCAGGCGTCTTCGATGACCAGCGCGCTCTCGCGCAGCTTGGCCATCTGGCCCAGGCCAAACAGGCCGACAATCACCAGCAGACTGGCCAATACCCCAAAGCTCAATCCGGCACGCAGGCCGATTTTCATATTCCTCAATGACATCTCAATGCTCCTTGGGCAATTAAAACCTGATCCCGGATCGGTCTTTGGACCTTGTTAGGGTGGGAAAGGGCGCGCTATATATCAAAGTGCCATCAAGGTGGTAATCAGGGTTTCCCTTAGTTGGATCCAAAGCTCTGCTAGGGGGATGTACCCTCGAGGCGCCGCGCGATTTTCCTGGTTCACGCTGGCAGGCCACGTCGATGAAGGCCTGGGGTGAAAACGGCGTGCGACTTTTGGGTGCGTTTATTGACCGTACAGTCGAAATAAATAAATTGAAAATAAATGTACAAAGTGAACGAAGTTGTACAACAGGGCGCTGAAAGTGGCCCTTCTCCTCTCTCCCTACACTGGCTAAGCTCAGGGCTTCCCGATGCCCGTTCGAGGTTTCCCGCATGTCGCTCACCACGCCTGCACTCGCCATTGCCCGCACGATCCTTGAAGGGTTCGACGACTACCGTGAGCACTTTCGCCAGATCACCGACGGTGCCCGCGAGCGTTTCGAAAAGGCCCAGTGGCAATTGGGGCAGGCGGCCTCGGCGGCGCGTATCAACCTGTATGAAGAGAAGGTCGGCGAGGTGACCGCACGCCTGCGGGCGAATTTTGCCGACGCGGCATTGCTCGATATCGAGGTGTGGCCGTTGGTGAAAAGCGCCTACATCGGCCTGATCGACCTGCGTTTCGACGATGAGCTGTCCGAGACCTGGTACAACTCGATTTTCTGCGGCCTTTTCAGCCATGACCTGATCAGCGATGGCTGCATGTTTATCCACACCACCCGGCCCAGCCTGCGCCGGGCACGGGCGGCGCAGACGCGCACGTATACGCCGGGCGGCCAGATCGCCGAGATGCTCGCGCAGATCTTCGCCGATTACCGTTTCAGCGAACCCTACGCGGACCTCGCCGCCGACCTGCGCCGCCTCGAAGTGCAGCTGCGCGAAAACCTGCCGGACTGGGTATGCAAGGACCCGGACCTCAACGTCGAGCTGTTTTCCTCGGTGCTCTACCGCAACAAGGGCGCCTACCTTGTAGGACGTATCTACACCCGCGACGAGCAGTGGCCGTTGGTGATCCCGCTGCTGCACCGTGAAGGGCAGGGCATCCAGATTGATGCACTGATCACCGACGAAGCCGATGTGTCGATCATCTTTTCATTTACCCGTTCCTACTTCATGGTCGACGTGCCGGTGCCGGCGGAATTCATCGGTTTTCTCAAGCGCATCCTGCCGGGCAAGCACATTGCGGAGCTGTACACCTCCATCGGCTTCTACAAGCACGGCAAATCCGAGTTCTACCGCGCGCTGATCAACCACCTGGCGACCACCGACGACCGCTTTATCATGGCCCCCGGCGTGCGTGGCATGGTCATGAGCGTGTTTACGCTGCCCGGCTTCAACACCGTGTTCAAGATCATCAAGGACCGCTTTTCGCCGTCGAAAAATGTCAACCGCGCCACGGTGATCGAGAAGTACCGCCTGGTCAAAAGCGTCGACCGCGTCGGGCGCATGGCCGACACCCAGGAATTCGCCGACTTCCGCTTCCCCTTGAGCAAATTCGAGCCGGAGTGTCTGGCCGAGCTGCTCGAAGTCGCCGCTGGCACCGTCGAAGTCGAAGGCGACACCGTGCTGATTCGCCACTGCTGGACCGAACGGCGCATGACCCCGCTCAACCTTTATCTCGACAACGCCAACGACGCCCAGGTGCGCGAAGCCCTGGAAGACTACGGCCTGGCGATCAAGCAACTGGCGGCGGCGAATATCTTCCCCGGCGATATGCTGCTGAAGAACTTCGGCGTCACCCGCCACGGCCGCGTGGTGTTCTACGACTACGATGAAATCTGCTTTCTCACCGAAGCCAACTTCCGCCATATCCCTGCGCCGCGCACGCCCGAGGACGAAATGGCCTCCGAACCCTGGTACTCCATCGGCCCACTGGACGTGTTCCCGGAAGAGTTTCCGCCGTTCCTGTTCGCCGATGCGGGCCAGCGCAAGTTGTTCAATGAACTGCATGGCGAGTTGTACAACGCCGATTACTGGAAAGGTTTGCAGGACGCGATTCGCGCGGGGAAGGTGATTGACGTGTTTCCGTATCGGCGTAAAGAACGCACTCACTCCTGAGGAGTGAGTGCGCCTGTGGACGAAAACAGCAGCGTTCCTTGTGTCGTTATTTAAATTTCGACCGGGCAGGACATTATGTTTTGCGGTTTTCCTTGCGTATTTCGCCAAACCAAGGCGTGCCGCGACCCATCAGCGTTAAGGCCTCGAGGGCTATCTCCCCATCTGCTCCGTTGACTTTTGCTTCTGACTGTTTGAATCCGTTTTTTTCCCATTCAGGAATTCGTTCAGTCTTAAAAGCGCCCTTTTCCGCTTGTCTATATAAGCCCATCATTGACTTATTGTATTCGGCGTCAAGTTGTTTGTGTGCGTGTGAATTAGTTATTCTCTTCAGTGGATTTTTACTTTCCGGCGTGTCTTCACTTTTTCTAATGATTTGTTCCAGTAAATTGGTCGGCTTCTGGAAAAGCTCCTTAGGTAGATCCGGGCGCGAGTACTTATTCGCCATTCCCTCCAGCGTTTCTTTGGTCTTCTTTAATTGATCAAGTTCTTTTTGCTTGGCCGGACTCATTGCTGAGAGTGGCTGTTTGGCGATGAGCGGGGTCCACGAGCTGCTACTGGTAGCGGGGGTGTCCTGCTCCCAGGAGCTTTTTCGTCTGTAGGTTTCAGGCGCGATACTTTGGTGTTTAGTGGCGTATCGTCCAGCGTAGTCGCTGGGGCTGTAGCTATAACGACCGGAGTCAATGGGCATACTAAGGTCCTTTAACGAGCGAGCTCGATATGTCTAGTGGTGCATCACCGTGAATCGCTCGGCTATAGAGCGAACATGAAATTTATTTCTCGATTTGCCTGGCTCGGGGTCATAGTCATTAAATAGCCTTTAAATGAAATAGAGGGCACCTCTGTGTTTTCTTGTGTGGATCTGCGCTGCTCATCCGAGCCGTCATTTTAAACGCGAGACAATAAGCTCATCAGTCCGTTCGTAACGCTGTTCGCGATTCGATTCGCCGTCAGGTTGGTAGCCGGCGCGGATGGATCATGGCTATTACGGGGCGAAGGCTGAATGCCTGTTGCTTGCGCATAGCTGGGAAGATGTTCGTAGGGCGGCGGGCTCTCAGGGCGCATTACTCCAGCGTTAGAGGGCGTGCCAGTTGCTTGCGCATAGCTCGCAAGATGTTCATAGGGCGGCGGGCTCTCAGGGCGCATTGCTTCAGCGTAAGAGGGCGGGTTATCTGGGCGCGTAGTGGTCGGCGGGATCAGCATGGAAGCTCCGGTTCACGTTAAAAAATGGAAGCTGTTGTCTGGAAGTCTCATTTAACCTTTCCTATGCCCTCCACCCCATCGGACTTCTGCTGTTAAAAACGCCGAATGATCCACTCAATGTCGTAGTAAATGTCGCCGTAAGCGGTAGGTCACCTCAGTCATGATTGACTGACCGTCTCCCTACTTGTCGAAATCTGCGACAATCCCCATCCTCTCTGATGACTTACGCTGCGCAGGCCTCACCTGCCTCACCCAAAAGACCCTTGCCGCCCTGATGACTGACCAAGCGCCCGCTATCGACCAACTGCTGAAAAACCTCGATCACGCCATGCTCGCCGACCGCCACCGCTTGCGGCGGCAGTTGCTCGAGCTGCGCAAGAAACCCGACGAGGAGAAGTTGGCGCAGTGGGTGACGCGCATGCAGGCGTCCTGTGCCCAGGTGACGGCGCGGCGCGCCAGCCTGCCGGTGATTCGTTACGACGACAGCCTGCCGATTGCGGCCAAGCGTGACGAGATCAAGGACGCGCTGAACAAGCATCAGGTGCTGATCATTGCCGGTGAAACCGGTTCGGGTAAAACCACCCAATTGCCGAAGATCTGCCTGGAAATCGGCCGCGGCCAGTACGGCCTGATCGGCCATACCCAGCCGCGCCGGATTGCCGCGCGCAGCGTTGCCAGCCGGGTTGCCGAAGAGTTGGCGACGCCATTGGGCGCGCTGGTCGGTTATCAGGTGCGCTTTGAAGACCAGAGCGATTCCAACACTCTGATCAAGCTGATGACCGACGGCATCCTGCTCGCCGAGACCCAGAACGACCGGTATCTGGAACGCTACGACACGATCATCGTCGACGAAGCCCACGAACGCAGCCTCAATATCGACTTCCTGCTGGGTTACCTGAAAACCCTGCTGCCGCGTCGCCCCGACCTGAAAGTCATCATCACGTCGGCGACCATCGACCTGGAGCGTTTCTCCAAACATTTCGACGATGCACCGATTGTCGAAGTGTCGGGCCGCACCTTCCCGGTCGATACCTGGTACCGCCCGCTGACCCTGGAGCAAGACGAGGAGGGCAACCGCGTCGAGGACGACTTGACAGTCGACCAGGCGATCCTCGCCACCCTCGATGAAATTGCCGCCCATGAGCGCAGCGAGCGCCGCAGCCCCGGCGACGTATTGGTGTTTTTGCCTGGCGAGCGCGAGATCCGTGACGCCGCCGAGATGCTGCGCAAGGCTCAGCTCAAGCACACCGAAATTTTGCCGTTGTACGCGCGGCTGTCGCCGGCCGAACAGCAGCGGATTTTCCAGTCCCACCCTGGACGGCGCGTGGTACTGGCGACCAACGTCGCCGAAACCTCGCTGACCGTGCCGGGCATCCGCTATGTCATCGACAGCGGCACCGCGCGCATCAGCCGCTACAGTTACCGCGCCAAAGTGCAGCGCCTGCCGATCGAGGCGATTTCCCAGGCCAGTGCCAACCAGCGTAAGGGCCGATGCGGGCGGGTTGAGCCGGGCATCTGCGTGCGCTTGTACAGCGAAGAGGATTTTATCGCCCGTCCGGAATTCACCGACCCGGAGATCCTGCGTACCAACCTCGCCGCCGTGATCCTGCAGATGCTGCACCTGCGCCTGGGCGAGATCACCGATTTCCCGTTTATCGAACCGCCGGATGGCAAGGCCATCAGCGACGGTTTCAATTTGCTGCAAGAACTCTCGGCGGTAGATCGCAACAGCCAGCTGACGCCGCTGGGCCGCCAATTGGCGCGCCTGCCGGTGGACCCGCGCATGGGCCGCATGCTGCTGGAAGCGGCCAAGCTCGGCAGCCTGCAGGAAGTGTTGATTGTCGCCAGCGCCATGTCGATCCAGGACCCGCGCGAGCGTCCGCCGGAACGCCAGCAAGCCGCCGACCAGGCGCACGCCCAGTGGAAAGACGCCGACTCGGACTTCGCCGGGTTGGTCAATCTGTGGCGCGGCTTTGAAGAGCAGCGCCAGGCATTGACCGCCAGCCCGCTGCGCAACTGGTGCCGCAAGAACTTCCTGAATTATCTGCGTCTGCGCGAGTGGCGTGATTCCCACCGCCAGTTGAGCCTGATCTGCCGCGACATGCAGCTGACCGTCAATAAAGAACCGGCGGACTTCCCGAAACTGCACAAGGCGGTGCTGTCCGGCCTGCTCAGCCAGATCGGCCAGAAGACTGAAGAGGGCGATTACCTTGGTGCACGCCAGCGACGCTTCTGGATTCACCCGTCCTCGGGCATCGGCAAAAAGCGCCCGCAATGGCTGATGACCGCCGAGCTGGTGGAAACCACCAAGCTCTACGCGCGCATGGTGGCGAAGATCGATGCCGACTGGATCGAGCCGCTGGCCGGGCACCTGATCAAGAAAAACCACTTCGAACCGCATTGGGAAAAGAAGCGCGGCCAGGTCGTCGCCTTTGAACAGATCACCCTGTTCGGGCTGATCGTGGTCGGGCGTCGTCCGGTGCATTACGGGCCGATTGACCCGGTGGTGTCGCGCGAGCTGTTTATCCGCGAAGGCCTGGTGCGTGGCGAAATTCAGTCGCGGGCCAAGTGCCTCACGGCCAATCAGCAACTGCTTGAACAGCTCGATGAGCTGGAGGCCAAGGCGCGCCGGCGGGATATCCTCGCCGACGAAGAAACCCTGTACGCCTTCTACGATGCGCGCCTGCCGGCGGAGATCCACCAGACCGCCACGTTCGACAGCTGGTACAAGGTCAACAGCCAGAAAGACCCGCAACTGCTGATCATGCGCGAAGAAGACGTGCTGGCCCGCGAGGCCAGCGAGGTCACCGCTGCGCATTATCCGGATACCCTGCACCTGGGCGACCTGGCGCTGGCCTTGAGTTACCACTTCGAGCCCAATCATCCACGCGACGGCGTAACCCTGCGCGTCCCCGCACCGCTGCTGCCGGCGTTGCCGCCGGAGCGCCTGGAATGGCTGGTGCCCGGGGTGATCGAAGCCAAATGTATCGCCCTGGTGCGCAACTTGCCGAAGGCGTTGCGCAAGAACTTCGTACCGGTGCCGGATTTCGTCAAGGCGGCGTTGCAGCGCATTGAATTCGGCCAGGGCTCGCTGCCCCAGGCCCTGGGCCGGGAACTGCTGCGCATGACCGGCGCACGGGTCAGCGATGAAGCCTGGGCCGAGGCCGCGCAGCAGGTGGACAGCCACCTGAAGATGAACCTGGAAGTGGTCGATGGCGAGGGTAAGTTCCTCGGCGAAGGCCGCGACCTGGCGGAGCTGACGGCACGTTTTGCGCAAGCCAGCCAAGCGGCCTTGGCGGTACCGCAGACGGCGAAGAGCCAGCAGCCGGTGGAGGCCAAGGTGTTCGCCGCGGTGGCCGAGAAGACCCAGCAGAACATCGCCGGCCTGTCGATGACCGTCTACCCGGCGCTCGTGGAGGAAAACGGCACGGTCAAGGAAGGGCGTTTCTCCACCGCTGCCGAAGCCGAGTTTCAGCATCGCCGCGCGTTGCAGCGCCTGCTGATGCAGCAACTGGCGGAACCGGCGAAATTCCTGCGCGGCAAATTGCCCGGCCTCACTGAATTGGGCCTGATGTACCGCGAACTGGGGCGCATCGACGCGCTGGTCGAAGACATCCTGCTGGCCAGCCTCGACAGCTGCGTGCTGGAAGGCGAAGCCAGCTTGCCGCGTGACGGCGCCGGCCTCGCCGCGTTGGCCGAACGCAAGCGTGGCAGCTGGACCGAACATGCCGAACGCCTGGCACGCTTGACCCTGGAGGTGTTGAAACTCTGGCACGGCCTGCAAAAGCGCTTCAAGGGCAAGATCGACCTGGCCCAGGCGGTGGCCCTCAACGACATCAAGCAACAATTGAGTAACCTGGTGTATCCCGGTTTTGTGCGCGAAACCCCGGCGCAGTGGTTCAAGGAGCTGCCGCGATTCCTCAAGGCCATCGAATTGCGCCTGGAAAAACTGCCGAGCCAGGTGCAAAAGGATCGGGTGTGGAGCACCGAACTGGGCGGCCTGTGGGCGCAATACCAGAACCGCCTGAACAAACACACCCAGGAAGGCAAGCGCGACCCGCAGCTGGAGCTCTATCGCTGGTGGCTGGAGGAATATCGGGTGTCGTTGTTTGCCCAGCAGCTCGGCACCAAAGTGCCGATCTCCGAAAAGCGCCTGAGCAAGCAATGGAGCCTGGTCGAGGCTTGAAATTGTGGTGAGCGGGCTTGCTAAGGCAGGTGGGCTTGTTGTGGCAGATGGGTTTTCTTGGTGGTGAGTGGCCTTTTTGTGGTGAGCAGGCTTGTTGGGGTGAGCAGCCCTGTGTGGTGAGCAGGCTTGTTGTGGCTGGCGGGCTTTTTGTGGTGAGCAGGCTTGCCCTGCGTTGGGCTGCGAAGCAGCCCTAAAACCAGCTCACCGGATCTATCTGGCAGACCGAGGAGGTTGGACTGGGGCTGCTGCGCAGCCCAACGC
>NZ_JASCPP010000260.1:0-335 GCF_029959745.1 Pseudomonas sp. PS01298
AACGCGGGGCAAGCCCGCTCACCACAAAGGAAGTGTGCTCATCACAATAGGCTCACCCTTCCCTCTGCGATTCAAACTACTCTGCCAACAAACCCTCACTCAACGCATAAGGCTCGCCCTCAAACAAAATCTCCCGCGGCCTGTGTGCTTGTTTATGGCAGCAGCAATTGTTGTGGTGAGCAGACCCACGAGTGAGCAGGCCTTTTTTTGTAGTGAGCAGGCCTGTTTTTTGTGGCGAGCGGGCTTGCCCCGCGTTGGGCTGCGCAGCAGCCCCAATAAGACCGCTGCGGTCTTTCAGGTAGATCCGGTACTCAGGTTTTAGGGGGGCTTCGCCC
>NZ_JASCPP010000261.1:0-323 GCF_029959745.1 Pseudomonas sp. PS01298
GCTCATGCCCGCCCTAGGGCACGGCAAACGCCTGCTGGTACTTGAGATAGGTGGATTCGTCACGGTTGTCGGCGTAGAGCGTCAGGTAGTAGATAGCGTCTTTCTGGCCCTTCGACCACAGGCTTTCACCGGCCACGTAGCCGCGTACCGCTGAAAGCACCTAGAGACTGACGCAGCCCAACAATGCCTGAAACTGAACGACGGCGATGAAGGGCCACACAATGCCCAACAGCCGAGGTGTTCCGAGAGTCCGCTTTTGCTTCATGAAGTCCCTTACACATGCACTGCCCAATACGCACGCGAAAATCCGCTTCCGATAGCTA
>NZ_JASCPP010000262.1:0-319 GCF_029959745.1 Pseudomonas sp. PS01298
CCGCCTTCGCGGCCTCGCCAGGGCTCGACGGCTCCCACAGGGGATCGGCGGTGTTGGCTTGATACCGGTCTGTCGCAAACAGCCTTGAGTCACCCCCCATAATCCGCCGCCCCAAAGATCAAATGTGGGAGCCGTCGAGCCCGAGCGAGGCCGCGAAGGCGGTGGCATAGCCAATGAATTTAGTGCCTGACCCACCGCTTTCGCGGCCTCGCCAGGGCTAGACGGCTCCCACAGGGGATCGGCGGTGTTGGCTTGATACCGGTCTGTCGCAAACAGCCTTGAGTCACCCCCCATAATCCGCCGCCCCAAAGATCAAATG
>NZ_JASCPP010000263.1:0-317 GCF_029959745.1 Pseudomonas sp. PS01298
GCCCTAAACCTCGCGCTGGGGTATATCTGACACTCCGCATGGGTTTTTGATGGGGCTGCTGCGCAGCCCAACGCGGGGCAAGCCCGCTCGCCACGTTAGTCATCTGCCCAAATCCCCTTGAATCAGGCGCCAGTCACTTTGGTGAGAGGGCCTGTGTGGTGAGCATGCCTGTTGTGGTGAGCATGCTTATTGTGGCGAGCGGGCTTGTTGTGGTGAGCGGGCTTGCCCCGCGTTGGGCGGCGAAGCCGCCCTAAAACCTGACGCTGGGGTATATCTGACACTCCGCATGGGTTTTTGAGGGGGCTGCTGCGCAGCCC
>NZ_JASCPP010000264.1:0-316 GCF_029959745.1 Pseudomonas sp. PS01298
GCCCCATCCCCACACACTGCGGTTTGCCTGAACCAACGCGGCGGATGTAGTGGGGGCGCTGCGCACCCCAACGCGGGGCAAGCCCGCTCGCCACAACAGCCCTGCTCATCACAAGAGGACTGTTCATCACAAGAGGCCTGCTCGCCAGCGTTTCCCCTCAAGGCGCGAGCGGAGAGTGGGATTGTTTTGGCTAGCGGGCTCCTTGTGGCGAGCGGGCTTGCCCCGCGTTGGGCTGCGTAGCAGCCCCATCCTCACGCACTGCGGTTTGTCTGAAATAACGCGGCGGATGTAGTGGGGGCGCTGCGCGCCCCAACGC
>NZ_JASCPP010000265.1:0-315 GCF_029959745.1 Pseudomonas sp. PS01298
TTTGTACCGCAGTCAGGAATACGCCTACATGGATAGCGGTATGGCGCTGACGGTCAGCCTGCCATTGGGGCGCAGCGGCACACTGTCGCTGGTTGGCAGCAGGACCTCGGGCAAAGAGAGCTATGCCACGCGTTACAGTGACCGCCTCGATGCGCGCAATAGCTATCAGCTCAGTGCAAGTGACAACTCTCGCAGCGGTTACCTGAGCCATATTGGCGACCAGGCTGACATCGATCTCAGCGCCAGCACACAACAAGGCAATGGCAGGTCCCTCAGTGCGTCTGTTCGCGGTGGCGGCACACTCACGCCCTACGG
>NZ_JASCPP010000266.1:0-312 GCF_029959745.1 Pseudomonas sp. PS01298
CGCTATGCCAAGTTTAAGGGCTTGCTTGTGGCGGCGAGGGGTTTGCATGACTGAGGGGGGGGCGGGATTGATGGGGTGAGCAGGCTTTATGTGGGAAGTAGGTTTCATGTGGTTAGCAGGCTTTGTTGCTTGCAGGCTTCTTGTGGTGAGCAGGCTTTGTAGCTTGCAGGTTTCTTGTGGTGAGCAGGCTTTGTAGCTTGCAGGTTTCTTGTGGTGAGCAGGCTTGCCCTGCGTTGGGGCGCGAAGCGGCCCCTGGTCCAAGCGCCCCGGGGTGTCTGGATAACCCTATGGGGCTGCTGCGCAGCCCAACGC
>NZ_JASCPP010000267.1:0-309 GCF_029959745.1 Pseudomonas sp. PS01298
GGCTTGCTCGCGAATGCGGTGGGTCAGTTAAATCACCAGCGGCTGACACGCCGCCTTCGCGAGCAAGCCCGCTCCCACATTTTTGGACCGTGGCGACTGTGGTCCAGCGATTCTTCATGGATCTGGATGCCAATCGCTCCAGAGTTAATGGCAATCATGAGCTGCGAGTTCTCCACGGCCGACAAAGTTCTTACCCGCTTGCGCTAACCCCTGTGGGAGCGGGCTTGCCCGCGAATGCGGTGGGTCAGTCAAATCACCAGTGGCTGACACGCCGCCTTCGCGAGCAAGCCCGCTCCCACATTTTTGGAC
>NZ_JASCPP010000268.1:0-309 GCF_029959745.1 Pseudomonas sp. PS01298
CCCCCCCCCAAACACCAAATGGGGCCGCCGTCGAGCCCCAGCGAGGCCGCGAAGGCGGCGGCATTGCCGATGAATTTAGTGCCTGACCCACCGCTTTCGCGGCCTCGCCAGGGCTCGACGGCTCCCACAGGGAATCGGCGGTGTTGGCCTCGATACGGGCCCACCCCAAGCAGCCTTGAGTCACACCCCATAATCCGCCGCCCCAAAGATCAAATGTGGGAGCCGTCGAGCCCAAGCGAGGCCGCGAAGGCGGTGGCATTGCCAATGAATTTAGTGCCTGACCCACCGCTTTCGCGGCCTCGCCAGGGC
>NZ_JASCPP010000269.1:0-308 GCF_029959745.1 Pseudomonas sp. PS01298
ACCCACCTGACAAAACCCTATCTAATGGTGGGCGCGGGCTTGCTCGCGAATGCGCTACATCAGTCACTGCATCTTTGCCTGACACACCGCTTTCGCGAGCAAGCCCGCTCCCACATTGGATCTGCACCGGCTTGAGATCAGGCCCGGCTTATCGACGCGAACTTGGCCTGGGGTATGTTCGACAAATCCCTTCCGCCTTTACAGCCCAACGAACTGACAAAACCCTATCGAAATGTGGGAGCGGGCTTGCTCGCGAATGCGCTTGATCAGTCAATGCAACTCTGACTGTCACACCGCTTTCGCGAGTA
>NZ_JASCPP010000026.1:0-60140 GCF_029959745.1 Pseudomonas sp. PS01298
CGCGAATACAGTGTGTCAGTTAAGGTTAATATTGACTGACCCACCGTATTCGCGAGCAAGCCCGCTCCCACAGTTGTTTGTGTTAGGCGCAGACTACGGTCGTGATATCTGACGCCGCATCTGCCCAACAATGCGTACTAAGGCCAGTCGCACCGCCCTCCGCTTGAGCCACTATCGCCTCAGGCTTGCATAACCGCACCTCCCCTCATCACACATCCGCCCAAATGACCTGAGCATTTGTACGGATGACAACGCCTGGTTCCAGGAAACGCCTGCTGGGTCGCTCCACGATCATTCGGGTAAGTAGTCCAAGCGCATGCATGTCAATCAGGCTTTTGACGTTTAAGTGTCGGAATAAGGCTACTTGTTCATCGGAATCGGCTGGCTTATTCATTTTAAAAGATGAGCGTAGGTTGCGTTATGTGAGGCATTAGTCAGTCAGAATTGTTGGAGACAACGCTATGAGGCCCTCTTCCATTCCGCCAGTCGCCACGTCACTCATCGCCATCACCGGAAATATTCTCCATATCGCACCGGTATCGAGAGCCTGGAAGGCCCATGCACCCAGCAACGTAGTGTTCCTCCCCCCGACATTGACCAAACAGGACCTGCTGATACAGATCGGCCTCCTCAGCCCAGTGGCGATTGTTGTCGGGGATCAAGCGATCGATGCCGACGTCATTGCCCAATGGCGCATCTCTCATCCATTTGGCGACCTCCATTTGCTCCGCAGAGGTACGAGCCTGGATAAGGTGCGACTGGATCTTTGCGGCTCCAATGACATTCGCGTGATCAATACGCCAGGGGTTAACGCGCCGCATGTCGCCGCCTATATTGCGCGCTGGCTGACCATGGCCGACGGCTCCCTGCCTCGTGACATCTGCGTACTGGGATACGGCAATGTGGGTAGAGAGCTGGTCGAGTTGTTGCTTGATCGAGATCCGGATGTTCGGATCAAGGTATTGGATCGACACGGACGAGCACCGGACACTTTCGGCAATGCCTGTTCCGACACCAGAGTGTCCTTTGGCGTGGACTGGTTTGAAGCGCTGGAGGGGAGCCGTGCTGTGGCGATATGTGTGCCCCTGAACGATGAGTCGATGCATCGCATTGATTGCGCCCTCATTCAATGTCTGCACAGGCAAGCTCGCCTTGTGTGTGTCGCCAAGCCGGATGTCTTCAGTGATGACGCTTTGCAGGCCCTGGCAACGGCTGACGACATCCAACTGGTCCTGGACTACGGGTTTGAGACGTTGGATGCCTTTCGAGTGCGCGCACAGGTGCTCGGTTGCACTGTCTCCAAATGGCGCAAACCGGCGACGCTGACTACCCAGGCGGCAACTACCGAAGCCTGCCATTGCGATCTTGACTATGCCGTCTCGATTCAACTCAGCTTGACCGCCTTGCGCGGCCTTGTCAGGCGCAAACTTGCCCACTCGTTAATGATCCCCACGCAGCGGGCAGAAGCCGACGCGCCGCGCGTGTCGATTATCGGCAGGGGCATCAATGGTCTGTTTCAGGCCGTGATGTTCCGCTTGGCCAATTATCAGGTGTCAGTCTACGGAGGAAATCAGCAAAGCGATGGGGCCAGTCATAAGCAAGTGAACATGCGCCATCTGTCAGCCACGGAGACGACTGCAAAGCCGCTAGGTAACGATTATCTGACACCTGGAAATCAGTATTTGACGGTTGAGTGCAATCGCGCGGGCATTGAGCTGTTTGAAAAGCTCCTGGTCGATAACCCTTCGCTGGCACGATTCGCACGGTCGCGGCTGGTGCGAGCCTACATGGACGACGCCAGTGAAGTAGAAGTCGCGATCCGCGAGCAACGCGATATCGAAAAAAGGCCTTGGCCGAGTGGCAAGCCGGGATGTGAGCTTGCAGAGATCACTCCACTGCAATTCCAGACAAGTTATGGCGTCCCTGGGATTGGTCGGGCTCTTGAGGTATCGGGCTACGATCTGGAATTTGTACAGCTAAGGGATGAGATAGTGGCGCTATTGGCGCGCTCTGGGGTTCAGTTCCTACCCCGGCATCTAAGCTCGATCCAAATTGCTGACTTAAGCAGGGAACACTTCGTCGTCACTGCAATGGGAGTCGAGCAAGAAGAAGTCATTGCGATCATTGGCTGGTTTTTTAAGATGAGCGCTGTTGGTAATGAAGCTGTCGGACTTCGCGGACTCAAGCTGCAGTACGATCTGCCCATTGGCGTAATGAATTGCCGCTTGGACGGGGACTTCATTCTTGTCTCCGGCGGGCAGGTTCCGCCCGATTCCACGCCCGAGTACAAGGCGCAGATACTGGCGGCATGTCAGGCCGCCGTTTCTCGTCACTTTCCAAAGTCCTATCGCAGGGCGATCGAAAATGGTGACTTGCAAATTATTGAATGTGCGAGGCCCGGGACTGCGGATGGGCTATCAATCGTTTATTGCGCCGCCTACAACCTAATTGCGGCCGGAGGGACTTATGCCGGGGGAACGACACAGGGATTGGTCTGGGCCTCTCTGGTCCAGGAAATCATCCTGACAAAAGCGCCTGTCGTTTCGGCAATGTATCAATAAAAAAACGGGCGCGACATCCGACGTCGCGCCCGCTGAAGAAACCGCTCTAAATCCCGCTGTATCTCAAACCGCGCTGGCTGTCACACCCGCTGGCCGGCGCGACAACAAACTCACCAGCACGAAGCTCACCAGCCCTACCGCCAGGCTGTAGTAGATCGGCGTGTTGGCATCCAAGCCATCCTTGATCATGAACACCAGCGCTGTCACAAAGCCCAGGGTCATGGACGTAATCGCCCCCGAGGTGGTCGCGCGTTTCCAGAAGATCGCCCCGATCAGCGGGATCAGCATGCCGCCCACCAACAGGTTGTAGGCCAGGGTCAGGGCGCTGATCACGTCGCTCACCACCAGCGCGATACCCAGCACGGCAATGCCGGTCAGCATCGTGAAGAGGCGGTTGATGCTCAGGCTCGACTGCTTGCCACCGCGCAGGCGCGGCAGGAGGTCTTCGGTCAGTACGGTAGAGGCGGCCAGCAGGCCGGCGCTGGCAGTGGACATCATCGCTGCCAGTGCAGCGGCGATCACCAGGCCACGAATGCCGTCCGGCAGCGACATTTTGACGATGGCCGCAAAGGCGTTGTTGACGTTGTCCAGGTCCGGAATCAGCACATGGGCGGCCATGCCGATCAGTGCACAGGCCAGGCCGTAGAGGATGCAGTAGAAGCCGGCGAACGTACCTGCGTACTTGGCGACCTTTTCGTCACGGGCGGTGAATACTCGTTGCCAGATGTCCTGGCCGATCAGGATGCCGAAGAAGTAGATCATGAAGTAGGTAATGATCGTGTCCCAGCCGATCGCGGTGAAGCTGAAGCTGGATGCCGGCAGCTTGGCCACCAGTTCATCCCAGCCGCCCACGCGGTAGAGGCAGATCGGCAGCAGGATAAACATCAGGCCGACGGTCTTGATCACGAATTGCACGATGTCGGTCAGGGTCAGCGACCACATGCCGCCGATGGTCGAGTACACCACCACCACGCCACCACCAAGCAGCACCGAGATCCAGAACGGCAGGCCGAACAGCACCTGCAGCACCGTGCCGATAGCCAGGATCGAGGTCACGCCGATCATCAGCGCGTAGGCCAGCATGATCACCGCACTGGCCTGGCGGGCCATGGGGTTGTAGCGTTTTTCCAGGACCTGGGTGACGGTGAAG
Source organism: Pseudomonas sp. PS01298 (assembly GCF_029959745.1). Taxonomy (NCBI): domain Bacteria; kingdom Pseudomonadati; phylum Pseudomonadota; class Gammaproteobacteria; order Pseudomonadales; family Pseudomonadaceae; genus Pseudomonas; species Pseudomonas sp. PS01298. Next base: position 3,712 of record NZ_JASCPP010000026.1, read on the forward strand.
ATCTTCAGCTTCAGCAGCGGCTTGGCCAGGAACAGGTTCAGCGCAATGATGCCCATGCCCAGCGCGGCACACAGCCAGAAGCCGGAGATGCCGTGCACGTAACCCAGGCGCACGGTGCCGACGGTGGACGCCCCGCCCAACACCGTGGCGGCCATGGTGCCCATGTACAGCGACGGGCCCAGGTTGCGGCCAGCCACCAGGTAGTCTTCGTGGGTCTTGGCGCGGCGCATGCCGTAATAGCCGAGCACGAGCATGCCGGCGGCGTAGATGAGTACGACGAATAAATCCAAAGCCATGACGGCGGTTCTCCGATTATTTTTTTAGGCTATTGAGGCGCTTTTTGTGGCGGGGGAGCTTGCTCCCGTGGGGCTGTGCAGCAGCTCCCTGGGGCCATAAACGGCCGCTGGTTCCGGGAACACACGCAGCAAGGTCAGGTACACCACCGAAGCCAGTCCCAGCGTCACCGGCAGGCTGATATCAATCCCGTCGGCCAGGTTGCCCAGCGGCCCGACAAACTGCCCAGGCAGGTTGACGAAGCACAGGCCGACCAGCGCGCTCGGGATCCAGGCCCCCAGCCCGCGCCAGTTCCAGCCATGGCTGAACCAGTAGCGGCCGCCGGTTTCACCGCGGGTGAAGACCTGCAGGTCATCCGGGCAGTAGAAGCCGCGACGCACGATCAGGCCGATGATCATCATCACCATCCACGGCGTGGTGCAGGTGATGATCAGCACGGCGAAGGTCGACACGCTCTGCACCAGGTTGGCGGCGAAACGTCCGATAAAGATGAAGGCAATCGACATCACCCCGATCAGCAGCGTGGCCTTGACCCGCGACAGCAGGCGCGGGAACACGCTGGACATGTCCAGCCCCGTGCCATACAGCGAGGTGGTGCCGGTGGACATGCCGCCGATCACCGCGATCAGGCACACCGGCAGGAAGAACCAGCTGGGCGCAACCGCCAGCAGGCCGCCGACGTAGTTGTTGGCCGCGATGTAGTCCGGTGCCTTGACCGCCACGATGGTCGCGGTGGCCAGGCCGAACAGGAACGGGATCAGCGTGGCGATCTGCGCGAGGACCACCGCCAGCATGATGCGCATTTTCGGCGTCTCACGCGGGATGTAGCGCGACCAGTCGCCGAGGAATGCACCGAAGGAAATCGGGTTGCTCATGGCTACCAGCGCGGCGCCGATGAAGGCCGCCCAGAACCCGGCCTGGCCCATGGCGACGGTGCCGGCGAAGTGACTGTCGAAGGCCGGCGCGAAGGCGAAGATTCCCAGCAGGAACAACAGGCTCGCCGCCCACACCGCGATGCGGTTGACCCACAGCATGAAGCGAAAGCCGTAGATGCAGACGGTGAGGACGAGCAGCGCAAACAGCCCGTAGGCCAGGCCCAGGGTCAGGTCAGTTTCAGGCAAGCCCACCAGGCGTTTCGCACCGCCTACCAGCGCATCGCCTGAACTCCACACCGACAGTGAGAAGAACGCAATCGCGGTCAGCAGCGACAGGAACGAGCCGACGATCCGCCCGTGCACACCAAAGTGCGCACCGGAAGACACGGCGTTGTTGGTGCCATTGATCGGCCCGAACAGGCCCATCGGCGCCAGGATCAGCGCACCCACCAGCACGCCCAGCACGATCGCCCAGACACCGGCCTGGAACGACAAGCCGAACAACACCGGAAAGGCACCCAGCACGGCGGTGGCAAAGGTATTGGCACCGCCGAAGATCAGTCGAAACAGATCCTTGGGGCCGGCGGTACGCTCGTGGTCCGGGATCTGTTCGACCCCGTTGGTTTCTATTTTGCGAATACTGTTTTCGTTGTTTTTATTATTCATGATCTGCTCCGATCACATTGGCTAATGGGGCGGCAGCCCTTCCGGCATAGCGGACAAATGTTCGTGACAGGCCAGCCACAGGCCTTGTTGTTCTGCGCCAGACCCTTGCCGTTTGAAGACAATGGTCTCGCGTTCCTGGCTATGAAATTGCTCCCCGTTCATGCGCAACTCGGTGGCCACGTCATGAATAAATATCGCCACGTCACCCTGCAGGCTGACGAAGGCATTGCTCGAGGTGCAGGACAGCACCTCGAATCCCTCGTCCCGACGCCAGCTGTCCCACAACGCCTGGTAGGCATCGCGACTGAGCAGCGGCTGGGGGAGGGTGTAGAACACAAAGCTGGCATCGTGGGTGAACGCGCCGAAATAGGCCTCGCGGTCATTGCGCGCGAAGGCCGCCACCAGATCGGCGGCGGCACGCAGCACCTCGGCTTGCGCGCTCATCAGCGGTGCGCCACGCCGGGCAGTACGCAGAGCATCTCGTACAGCAGGTTGGCGCCCAGCAACGAGGTGTTGCCGGTGGTGTCGTAGGGCGGCGAAACTTCTACCAGATCGCAACCAATCAGGTCGAGGCCCTGGCAGCCACGGATGATCTCGATGGCCTGGATGGTGGTCAGCCCGCCGATTTCCGGGGTGCCGGTGCCGGGCGCCCAGGCCGGGTCGATGCCATCGATATCGAAGCTCAGGTACACCGGGCCGCCGCCGACTTTCTCACGCACTTCGGCCATCAATGGCGCGAGAGAGTGGTGCCAGCATTCTTCGGCCTGGACCACACGGAAGCCCTGTTTGCGGCTCCAGTTGAAGTCTTCGGCGGTGTAGCCCTGGGCACGCAGGCCGATCTGCACCACGCGGTCGCAATCGAGCAGGCCTTCTTCCACGGCGCGGCGGAAAGTGGTGCCGTGGGCGATTTTCTCGCCGAACATATGGTCGTTGACGTCCGCGTGGGCATCGATATGCACCAGCCCGACCTTGCCGTGTTTCTTGTGGATCGCCCGCAGGATCGGCAGGGTGATGGTGTGGTCGCCGCCCAGCGTCAGCGGGATCACGTCGTGCTCGAGGATCTCATCGTAGGCTTCTTCGATGATGCGCACGGCGTCGAGCAGGTTGAAGGTGTTGATCGCCACATCACCGATATCCGCCACCGACAGCGAGTCGAACGGTGCAGCGCCGGTGGCCATGTTGTACGGGCGGATCATCACGGACTCGGCGCGGATTTCACGCGGCCCGAAGCGGGTGCCGGCGCGCAGCGAGGTGCCGATGTCCAGGGGTACGCCAACGAAGGCGGCATCCAGGCCCTTGGCCGTTTGCAGGTGGGGAAGACGCATCATGGTGGCGATGCCGGCGAAGCGCGGCATTTCGTTGCCGCCCAGTGGTTGGTGGAAAATCTTGTCCACGGGATTGCCTCATCGTTGTTTTGTTTATTAGAGGCCGATTCTGCGAAAAGCCCGGGACGGGAAGAATCGGCAGGGGCAAATACTTAGTTCAGATTTTTCTAAACTAATGCCAGCAGGTAGACTGTGATGAGCGGGTTCTCTGTGATGAGCGGGCTTTCTATGGTGATCAGGTTTTCTGTGGTGAGCAGGCTTGTTGTGGTGAGAAGGCTTGTTGTGGTGAGCAGGCTTGTTGTGGTGAGCAGGCTTGCCCTGCGTTGGGGTGCGAAGCAGCCCCCAAAACACACTGCGGTTTTCCAGAAGTAATGAGTCGTCAGGTTTCGGGGCCGCTGCGCGGCCCAACGCAGGGCAAGCCTGCTCGCCACAACAAGCCTGTGCAACACAGCAAGCTTCTGTAACCAGCAGGCTTGTGCAACACAGCAAGCCTCTGTAACCAGCAGGCTTGTGCAGCACAACAAGCCTCTGCAACCAGCAGGCTTGTGCAACACAAACAAGCCTGTGCACCAAAACTAGCCCGCTTGCCACGAAACACCCGGAGACCCGATGGCCAACGCCTTGCCCGACCTGAAACTCCTGCGCATCTTTGTCAGCGTCGTGCGCCACCAGGGGTTTGCCAACGCGCAGCACGAACTCAACCTGTCCACCTCGGCCATCTCGACCTATATGAGCCAGTTGGAAAGCGCACTGGGCCTGGTGCTGTGCCATCGCGGCCGGGGCGGGTTCAGCCTGACCAGCAAGGGCGAGTTGTTTCATCAGGAAACCTTGCGTCTATTGGGCGAGCTGGAAGGCTTCGAGCAATACGCCGCCGCGCTCAAGGGCGAGCTGCGCGGTACGCTCAAGCTGGGCGTGCTCGACTCCACCGTCAGCGACAAGGCCTTGCCGTTCGCCGAAGTGATCGGCGCCTACAGCCTCGAGCACCCGGCGGTGCACCTGCACCTGTCGGTGATGAGCCCGTACGAACTGCAGCTCGGCGTGCAGGACAACCGCTTGGACCTTGCCATCGGCGCCTTTTCCAACCGCATGAGCGGGCTGATCTACATGCCGCTGTACCGTGAGCAGCACTGGTTGTATTGCAGTACCCGGCACCCGCTGTTCAACGAGCGACGCATCCCCGAACAGGTGATCACCCAGCAACGCATGGTCGGACGCGGCTACTGGAGCCAGGCCGAGCTGGCGCGCCATGGCTTCAAGCACAGCGCGGCGACCGTGGAAAGTATGGAGGCGCAACTGATCCTGGTGCTGTCCGGTGCCTACATCGGCTACCTGCCCGAGCACTATGCGCAGGCCTGGGCCGACAAGGGCGACCTGCGCGTCCTGTTGCCGGCCACCTTCGGCTACCAGGCGCCGTTCTCGATGATCATGCGCCGCGGTCGCAGCCGTGAACCGCTGATCCAGACTTTCCGCGATCTGCTCAAAGCTCAGCTCAACCAGGCCTGATAATCATGTCCAGACCCCAATGCCCCCGCTGCCTGAGGCCCGCCACTCACTGCCTGTGCGCGCTGATCCCGAGCCTCGACAGCCGCACGCGGGTGTTGCTGTTGCAGCATCCGAGTGAGGTCAACCATGCGCTGAACACGGCGCGGCTGGCGGCGTTGGGGTTGAACAACGCGCAGTTGGTCGTGGGTGAGGTATTCGACGACCTGTCGACATTATTGAACCCGCCCGGCTATCAGGCGCGGCTGTTGTTTCCGGCTGACGATGCCCAGCCGTTGTACGCCTACGCGTCTGGGGATCAACCGCTGTTGCTGGTAGTCCCCGACGGCACGTGGCGCAAGGCGCGCAAGCTGCTGCACCTCAATCCGTTGCTGGCGGCGTTGCCACGGGTGACGTTGGCCGAAGGCGCGGTTTCCCGCTACCGATTGCGCAAGGCGCCGGGGCCGGGTGCGCTGTCGACGGTCGAGGCGATTGTGCAGGCGTTGCAGGTGCTGGAGGCGCCGACTTCCTTCGAGCCGTTGCTCAAACCTTTTGAAGCGTTGATCGAGGGGCAGATTGCGGCGATGGGGGAGGAGGTGTTTCGCAAGAATCATGGCGACAGACAGGGCGGGTAGGCTATTGACCGGGGCGCGGCCATCGCCGGCAAGCCCGCACATTTCCTGTAGGCGCGCGTCCACACAGTGCGTGCTTATTCCTTTACGCCATAAGCACCGCACTTTGCGTGATATGGCCCGCCAGCCTTTCCCGGTATGATGTTCGCCCCCGCAGTCTGGATTGCGAATACGCCATGACCTTGCAGTACCCTACAATCGCCGATTGCGTCGGCAACACGCCCCTGGTCCGCTTGCAACGCATGGCGGGTGAAACCAGCAATACCCTGTTGCTCAAGCTCGAAGGCAACAACCCGGCCGGGTCGGTAAAAGACCGCCCGGCGCTGTCGATGATCACCCGCGCCGAGTTGCGTGGGCAGATCCAGCCCGGCGACACCCTGATCGAAGCCACTTCCGGCAACACCGGGATCGCCTTGGCCATGGCCGCCGCGATCAAGGGCTACAAGATGGTCCTGATCATGCCCGACAACGGCAGCGCGGAGCGCAAGGCAGCGATGACCGCCTATGGCGCCGAGCTGATTCTGGTCACCCAGGAAGAAGGCATGGAAGGCGCGCGTGACCTCGCCGAGCGCATGGCCGCCGAAGGCCGTGGCCTGGTGCTGGACCAGTTTGCCAACGGCGATAACCCCGAGGCGCACTACACCTCCACCGGTCCGGAAATCTGGCGCCAGACCCAGGGCACCATCACCCATTTCGTCAGTTCGATGGGCACCACCGGCACCATCATGGGCAATTCGCGCTACCTCAAGGAGCAGAACCCCGACATCCAGATCATCGGCCTGCAACCGATGGAAGGCTCGGCCATCCCCGGCATCCGCCGCTGGCCCGAAGAGTACCTGCCGAAGATATACAACTCGACGCGCGTGGATCGCATCATCGACATGGCCCAGCGTGAAGCCGAAGACACCACCCGCCGCCTGGCGCGTGAAGAAGGCATCTTCTGCGGCGTGTCCTCCGGTGGCGCGGTGGCGGGCATGTTGCGCCTGTCCCGGGAAGTGGAAAACGCGGTGATCGTCGCGATCATCTGTGACCGAGGCGACCGCTACCTGTCGACCGGCATCTTCGACGCGCCCAACTGATGGCCAAGCACGAGAGAGGCCTGCGCTTCCAACCGACGGGCGGCAGCCGGGCCCCACAGATTCCCGTGGGCAAGAAACAGCGCCTGACCATCGAGCGCCTGGCCAACGATGGCCGTGGCATCGTGTTCTTTGAAGGTCGCACCTGGTTCGTCAACGGCGCGCTCGCCGGTGAAGAGGTTGAAGCGCGGGTGTTGGGCGCCCATGGCAAAGTGGTCGAGGCGCGCACCGAAAGAGTCTTCAAGGCCAGCGAGCTGCGCCGCCCTGCGCCGTGCGCGCACTTTGGCCGCTGTGGCGGCTGCAGCGTGCAGCACTTGCCCCATGACGAACAACTTGCCCTGAAACAGCGCATGCTCGCCGAGCAGCTGTCCCGCGTGGCGGCGGTCGAACCGCTGGAGTGGGCAGCCCCGTTGAGCGGGCCGGAATTCGGCTACCGGCGCCGCGCCCGCGTGGCTGTGCGCTGGGATGCCAAGGCGAAAAAACTCGAAGTGGGTTTTCGCGCCGTGGCCAGCCAGGACATCATTGCCATCGATGATTGCCCGGTGCTGGTACAGGCCTTGCAACCGATCATGCAGCGCCTGCCCAACATGCTGCGCCGCCTGAGCAAGCCGCAGGCGCTGGGCCATGTGGAGCTGTTCAGTGGCTCGTCCGTCGCCGTGCTGCTGCGGCATATGGCGCCGTTGTCGGATGCGGATCTGCTGATCCTGAAAGAATTCTGCGCGTTCCATGAAGCCCAATTGTGGCTGCATGGCGCGGGCCAGCCGGAACCCGTCGAGGCTGATCAGCCACTAGGTTTTCGACTCGACGCATGGGACTTGGAGCTGGCGTACCGGCCAGGGGATTTTGTCCAGGTCAACGCCGGCGTCAACGAGGCGATGGTCGCCCAGGCCCTGGAATGGCTGGCGCCACAACCCGACGAGCGGGTGCTGGATCTGTTTTGCGGCCTGGGCAACTTCGCCCTGCCACTGGCGCGCCAGGTGCGTGAAGTGGTGGCGGTGGAAGGCGTGCAGACCATGGTGGACCGCGCGGCACTCAACGCCGTCAGCAACAATTTGCATAATGTGCAGTTTTTTCAGGCCGATTTGTCCCAGCCTTTGACTGACGCGGAATGGGCCAAACAGGGCTTTTCTGCGGTACTCTTGGACCCACCCCGTGACGGTGCCCTGGAGGTTGTGCGCAAGCTCGCCACCCTTGGGGCCAAGCGCCTGGTGTATGTGTCCTGCAACCCGGCCACGCTGGCGCGGGACACGGTTGAGTTGGTCAAGCAAGGCTACCGGCTAAAACGTGCCGGGATCCTCGACATGTTTCCGCAAACAGCGCATGTCGAGGCCATGGCGTTATTTGAAGCGGGCTAGGATGCCCGTTTAATCCGACTGGCCTGCATTCTCCAAGGCCTGTGATCTGCCAGGGAGTCTGCAGTAAAAGGTCGGCGATGATATTGGCGCACCGAAGGTGCGTCGTAGGGAAGGTAAGCAAGATGGTACAGGTGAGAGCACACCAGCCGATCAACACCGACGGCAGTATCAATCTCGAGGCATGGCTGGATCATGCCATCAGTGTCGACCCGGCACTGGACCGTGAAGCCTTGAAAGCAGCCTGCGAGTTCGCTCGTGAGTCTGAACAGCAAGACAATGCGGCCAAGAACCTGTGGGCCGAAGGCACTTCAAGCTTTCGCACCGGGTTGGAAATCGCCGAGATCCTCGCCGATCTCAAGCTGGACCAGGATTCGCTGATCGCCGCCGTGCTCTATCGCGGCGTGCGTGAAGGGCACATTGCGTTGCCGACGGTCAGCCAGCGCTTCGGCGCGGTGGTGGCCAAACTGATTGACGGCGTGCTGCGCATGGCTGCCATCAGTGCCAGCCTGAGCCCGCGCCAGTCGATGGTGCTGGGCACCCAGGGCCAGGTCGAAAACCTGCGCAAGATGCTGGTGGCGATGGTCGACGACGTGCGCGTCGCCCTGATCAAGCTGGCCGAACGCACCTGCGCGATCCGTGCGGTAAAGACCGCTGACGACGAAAAGCGCAACCGCGTGGCCCGCGAGGTGTTCGACATCTACGCGCCACTGGCGCACCGCCTGGGCATCGGCCATATCAAGTGGGAGCTGGAGGACCTGTCCTTCCGCTACCTCGAACCCGATCAATACAAACAGATCGCCACCCTGCTGCACGAGCGGCGCCTCGACCGTGAGCGCTTCATCACCGACGTGATGGGCCAGCTGCGTTCCGAGCTGCAGGCCACCGGTGTGGATGCCGACATCAGCGGCCGCGCCAAACACATCTATTCCATCTGGCGCAAAATGCAGCGCAAGGGCCTGGCCTTCAGCCAGATCTACGACGTGCGTGCGGTGCGCGTGCTGGTGCCGGAAATGCGCGATTGCTACACCGCGCTCGGCATCGTCCACACCCTGTGGCGGCACATTCCCAAGGAGTTCGACGACTACATCGCCAACCCCAAGGAAAACGGCTATCGCTCGCTGCACACGGCGGTGATCGGCCCCGAGGGCAAGGTGCTGGAAGTGCAGATCCGCACCCACGCCATGCACGAAGAGGCGGAGCTGGGGGTGTGCGCGCACTGGCGTTACAAGGGCACTGACGTCAAGGCCGGGTCCAACCAGTACGAAGAGAAAATCTCCTGGCTGCGCCAGGTGCTGGAATGGCACGAAGAGCTTGGCGACATCGGCGGCCTGGCGGAACAGCTGCGGGTGGATATCGAGCCGGACCGGGTCTACATCTTCACCCCCGACGGCCACGCCATCGACTTGCCCAAGGGCGCCACGCCGCTGGACTTTGCGTACCGCGTACACACCGAGATCGGCCACAATTGCCGTGGCGCCAAGATCAACGGGCGTATCGTGCCGCTCAACTACAGCCTGCAGACCGGCGAACAGGTCGAGATCATCACCAGCAAGCATGGCACGCCGAGCCGTGACTGGTTGAACCCGAACCTGGGCTACATCACCACGTCGCGGGCGCGGGCGAAGATTGTCCACTGGTTCAAGCTGCAGGCGCGCGACCAGAACGTCGCCGCTGGCAAGACCCTGCTCGAACGCGAACTGGCGCGCCTGGGCCTGCCGCAGGTGGACTTCGACAAGTTGGCCGAAAAAGCCAACATGAAGATCGCCGAAGACATGTTCGCCGCCCTCGGTGCCGGCGACCTGCGCCTGGCGCAGCTGGTCAACCTGGCCCAGCAACTGGTCGAGCCGGAACGCGGCAACGAGCAGTTGGAGCTGATCCCGCGCAAGGCCACGGGCTACAAGCCGGGCAAGCGCGGCGATATCCAGATCCAGGGTGTGGGCAACCTGCTGACCCAGATGGCCGGCTGCTGCCAGCCTCTGCCGGGCGATGCCATTGTCGGCTACATCACCCAGGGCCGTGGCGTGAGCATTCACCGCCAGGACTGCGCCTCGGTGCTGCAGTTGGGCGGGCGCGAGCCGGAGCGGATCATCCAGGTCAGCTGGGGCCCGGTGCCGGTGCTCACCTACCCGGTGGACATCGTCATCCGCGCCTACGACCGGTCCGGCCTGCTGCGTGACGTCTCGCAAGTGCTGCTCAACGAGCGGATCAACGTATTGGCGGTCAACACCCGCTCGAATAAAGAGGACAACACCGCGTTGATGTCCCTGACCATCGAGATCCCGGGACTGGATGCGCTGGGGCGGTTGCTGGGGCGGATTTCCCAGTTGCCGAACATCATTGAAACCCGGCGTAATCGCACCCCGTAATGCGGTCTGAAAATGTATAAGGGCTGCTTTCTGTGGGAGCCGGGCTTGCCCGCGATGCAGGCGACTCGGTCTGTCTGACAGACCGAGTGGAGGCCATCGCAGGCAAGCCAGCTCCCACATTAGATTTTCAGCGGTTCCAGACAATGGGCAGAGATTGACTGATGTATTCACTTGAAGACCTGCTGCACCTCATGAAGCGCCTGCGGGACCCGCAATACGGCTGCCCGTGGGACCTCAAGCAAACCTACGCGACCATCGTCCCGCACACCCTGGAAGAAGCCTACGAAGTCGCCGACGCCATCGAGCGCGGGGATTTCGATCACCTGCAGGGCGAGCTGGGCGACCTGTTGTTCCAGGTGGTGTATTACAGCCAGCTGGCGTGCGAAGAAGGGCGCTTCGAATTTGCCGGGGTGATCGACAGCATCACCCGCAAGTTGATCCGTCGCCATCCGCATGTGTTCCCGACCGGTGATTTGTACGCGCCGCTGGATATTCCGCAGTTAAGCGAGGAGCAGGTCAAGGAGCGCTGGGAGCAGATCAAGGCCGAGGAGCGCGCGGAAAAATCCGACGCACCGGAGCAGCTCTCGCTGCTGGACGATGTGCCGACCGCGTTGCCATCGTTGTCGCGTGCCGCCAAATTGCAGAAGCGCGCCAGCCAGGTCGGGTTCGATTGGCCATCGGCCTTGCCGGTGGTCGACAACGTGCGCGAAGAGCTGGATGAAGTGCTCGAAGCCATGGCCGATAACGACCCGGTGGCCATCGCCGACGAGGTCGGTGATCTGCTGTTTGCGGCGGTCAACCTGGCCCGTCATCTGAAGGTCGACCCCGAAACCGCGCTGCGTGGCGCCAACGCCAAGTTCGAACGCCGTTTCCGATTTATCGAACAGGCATTGCGCGACACGCACCAACCCATAGAAGATTGCACCCTCGAAGAGTTGGACGCCCTGTGGGGCGAAGCCAAACGTCAGGAAAAGAATGTGTCCAGCTGCGGTTGAGCAGTTGCCTAAGTGAGTAAGCACCATGAGCCTTTCCCTTCGCGACCAGTTGCTCAAAGCAGGTCTGGTCAACCAAAAGCAGGCCAAGCAGGTCGGCAAAGAGAAACAGAAACAGCAGCGCCTGGTCCACAAGGGCCAAATCGAGGCCGATGATACCCAGGCTCGCCTGGCTGCCGAGGCGCAGGCCGAGAAGGTCAAGCGCGACCAGGAGCTGAACCGCCAGCAGCAGGAAAAAGCCGAGGCCAAGGCCCGCACGGCCCAGGTCAAGCAACTGATCGAGACCTCGCGTCTGCCCAAGCTGACCACCGAGGACTACTACAACTTCGTGGATGACAAGAAGGTCAAGCGCCTGTCGGTCAACACATTGATGCGCAACAAGCTGAGCAACGGCTCCCTGGCCATCGTGCACCACGGCGGCGGCTACGAGGTGATCCCGCGCGAGGCCGCCCTGAAGATCCAGGAACGCGCCCCGGAGCGTATCGTGCAGCTCAACATCCTTACCGAAAGCCAGGTGCCGGACGAGGATGATCCGTACGCCGCGTACCAGATCCCTGACGATCTGATGTGGTAAGGCGTCAAAGCATTGCAATGACCCGATTGTGAGGAGCTGCAGCGTCGCCGTGGCACACAGGCTTGTGAGAATGGCAGCAGGCTTGTCAGGGTAACAGGCGTGTTGTGGCGAGCAGGCTTGCCCTGCGTTGGGGTGCGAAGCGCCCCCAAAAAAACCAAGCCAACAAAACACAAACCCCGCTCAAAAGGCGGGGTTTTTGTTTATAGGCATCCCAGCTGCGTGGGGCTGGGATGCCTACAGGATTTCAGAGTCTCAGGAGCCTTGCGCCTGGCTTCTCATTTCAAGGGCTTCAAGCTCGTTTTTATAATTATGAGCGTCGCTCTCATTGTGAAACATGCCGACCAACATATCTTGTTGGTGTACATCCCAGATGTGAATCCCATGGCCCAGTGCTTCGTGGGACATATGTTCGTCGTCGCGTTCAGTTACTTTTACAGTCATCTGCTTGCTCCAATCTCTGGTGGATCTGCGGCAAGTCGTCGCAGGCCTTTGTTATATGTTTTGTTAGCTTGCTAAGTAAACCGATTTTGCACGCAACAAATCATTGCGCAAAACGCAACAGTGCTGCAGGCCGCGAAAACCGCGACATTGCGCCGCAGGGTGCTGAGTTATATGACAAAAGTTTCATGTTCGAGTGAGGCTTTTTAGCCCTTTATTGGCCTCGCCGGCGATGGTGTTCTACGAGCCGCCACACATCCAAGGCGAAAAAAAGCCCCGCATTCGCGAGGCTCTTTGTTCCATCTACCGATCAGCTACCTTTGACAGCCTTGCCGTCCACGGTACCGTCCTGCAGCATGATGTTGTATTCCTTGCCGTCGGTCTCGACCTGGCGCAGGGCAACGAGGATGCCACCCTGGTCCTTGGCAAACCACATCTGGGTGATGCGCTTGCTCTGAGTCGGGTCACGCACGCGCTCGACCTTGATCGCGTCGATGGAGCCGACCTTGGTCTGGACCTTTTCCGGGCCGATCACGCGGAAGTCGTAGGTGTCGACGTCAGTGCCTTCCACCACGTTGTAGCTCATGCTCTTCTTGCCCGCTGCCACGTCGCGCTGCAGCGCCAACTGGTAGGTGGACTTGTCGAGCATGCCGCTTTGCAGGGGCACATTGACCGGGTCCTTGTTTTCGAAACCGGTGACTTTCTTGGCCGCCTGGTCGAAGTCCAGGTTGATCTTCTTGGCCTTGCCCAGGCCGCCGCGCTCGAAGGTGTAGCTCTTCGGTTGCAGGGCATCCTTGTCAAACTGGATCACGCTGGTTTCGGTCAGGCTGGCGATCATCATGGAAGCCTTGAAATTCAAGGTCCAGGTGCCGTCGCCGTTCTTGGTCAGGCTGCGCTCAGCCGAACCACTCATGGGCAACTGTTTCCAGTCGGCGGTGTAGCTCGCGGAGAAAGGGTGAAGGTCTGCTGCTTGCACGGCAGGCAAGGCGAACAGCGCAAAAGCGAAGAGCAAGGCGCGACGCATAAAATCTCCTAGGTTCGAATCAAGTGGCCGCTGGCCGCAAGTAACTGACCGTCCAATAATGCACCCTGGTCGCCAAGAATCAACCGCCCCTCGGCAAACCAGCGAACCGCCAGCGGGTAAATCCTGTGTTCCTGGGTGTGAACCCGTTGCGCAAGCGTCTGCGCCGAGTCGTCAGACTCTACCGGAACCACTGCCTGTACGACCAGAGGCCCGCCATCGAGTTCCTCGGTGACGAAGTGCACACTGCAGCCATGCTCGCTGTCACCGGCGTCGAGTGCGCGCTGGTGCGTGTGCATGCCTTTGTACTTGGGGAGCAGGGAAGGGTGGATATTGAGCAGGCGCCCTTCGTAGTGCCGCACGAAATCCGCGCTGAGGATGCGCATGAAGCCGGCGAGTACCACAAGTTTGGGGTTGAAAGCGTCGATCAGGTCGACCAGGGCACTGTCGAAGGCCTCGCGGCCTTCGAAAGCCTTGTGATCCAGGGAGCGGGTTTCGATGCCCGCGTCCCTGGCGCGTTGCAGGCCGTAGGCGTCGCTGCGGTTGGAGATCACCGCAGCGATGCGCACCGGGCTGTCGCCGGTGCGCGTGCTGTCGATCAGGGCCTGCAAGTTACTGCCGGTGCCGGAAAGCAGCACCACGACATCACAGGTCTGGGACATCAATGCGCCTTGAGGTTCTTCAGTTCAACCTGGGCTGCGCCTTCCGGGGCAGTGGCGATCTGGCCGATGACCCATGGCTGCTCGCCGGCTTCACGCAGTACATTCAGCGCGGTTTCCACGTGCTCTTGCGCCACGCAGATGACCATGCCCACGCCGCAGTTCAGCACGCGGTGCATTTCGGTTTCGTTGACGTTGCCTTTCTCTTGCAGCCAGTCGAACACTGCAGGACGCTGCCAGCTGGCCACGTCGACGATTGCCTGGGCACCTTTTGGCAGCACGCGCGGGATGTTGTCCAGCAGGCCGCCGCCGGTGATGTGGGCCATGGCCTTGACCGCGCCAGTGTCCTTGATCAGCTTGAGCAGTGGCTTGACGTAGATGCGCGTCGGGGCCATCAGCAGGTCGGTCAGTGGCTTGCCGTCGAGCTGGATGTTCTCGATATCGGCGCCGGACACTTCGATGATCTTGCGGATCAGCGAGTAGCCGTTGGAGTGCGGGCCGGAAGAAGGCAGGGCGAGCAGGGCGTCACCCGCGGCGACTTTGGAGCCGTCGATGATCTCGGCTTTTTCCACGACGCCGACGCAGAAGCCGGCCAGGTCGTAGTCTTCGCCTTCGTACATGCCTGGCATTTCAGCGGTTTCGCCGCCGACCAGGGAGCAACCCGACAGTTCGCAGCCGGCGCCGATGCCGGTGACTACCTGGGTGGCGGTCTCGACGTTGAGCTTGCCGGTGGCGTAGTAGTCCAGGAAGAACAACGGCTCGGCGCCGCACACCACCAGGTCGTTGACGCACATGGCCACCAGGTCGATGCCGATGCTGTCGTGCTTGTTCAGGTTCAGCGCCAGGCGCAGCTTGGTGCCCACGCCGTCGGTGCCGGAAACCAGCACAGGCTGCTTGTAGCCGGCCGGGATTTCGCAGAGGGCGCCAAAACCGCCCAGGCCGCCCATGACTTCGGGGCGCGCAGTGCGCTTGGCGACGCTCTTGATGCGTTCGACCAATGCTTCACCGGCGTCGATGTCTACACCGGCGTCCTTGTAGCTCAGGGAGGGTTGCTTGCTCATGATCCAGGCCTTTAGGGGGGATTTCTGGGTAACGACCGAGCGGGCAGGGGCTTTTGAACAGCGGCCCAGCCGTTGACGGTCTGCGAAGGCGCGCGATTTTATCAGGCTTGAGGGGCAGCGGCCATCCTCGGGCCGACGGGCAGGGCTGCATATCTGAAAAAAGCCGGTTAAAAAAATGCTAATCGGGTCTGTCATGCTGCGTATTAAGGTATAGCCTTTAATCCGCTATCGTTATGACAGTACGAAAACTTACCGAGACCCTGTGAATGTTTTACCGGTCGCTGTGGTCACAGCCTTGCCAAGCCGAGTTCACGCGGTCTGTTCCAGCCGCTAAATTTGTCGTTCGGGAATCTTCCATGCGTCTGTGTAAATTCTTTTTTGTGGGCTGCCTGTCTTGGGTCAGCCTGGCGAGTCATGCCGAAACCCTCAATGGTCTTTATCAAGTACTTGAACCGGTCAGCAGTCAGTCCCCGCAGGAGCGCGACCAGGCCACCCAGCGCGCCGTGCAGACGCTGGTGATCCGCCTCACCGGCGATGCCAAGGCCGCCGATGGCCCGGGTCTGGCGGCGGTGCGCAAGGATCCGCAGCAAATCATCAGTCAATACGGCTACGACGCCGGCCCGCCGGAAAGCCTGCAAGTCGATTTCGATCCAGTCAGCACCGATCGCGCCCTGCGTGACGCCGGCTTGTCGATCTGGGGCAGCAATCGGCCGTCGATCCTCGGTTGGTGGCTGAACGACTCCACCGAAGGCAGCAGCCTGGTGGGTGATGGTCAGACTGTCGCCCAGGCGCTGCGCCGTGCGGCACAACACCGTGGCTTGCCGTTGCGCCTGCCGCTGGGCGATCTGGATGAGCAGGTCGTTGCCACCGCGCCGAACCTTGAAAGCGCCGATGCCACGCCATTGCGCGCCGCTTCGGAACGCTACGGCGCCGATGCCTTGCTCGCCGTGCACGCGCGCCAGGAAGGCAACCAATGGCAGGCCAAATGGCGCCTGTGGCTGGGCGACAAGAGCGATCAGGGCACCGCGCAAGGCGCCGACACCGCCGCCGTGGCCGATGCGGTGATGTTGGCCGTCAGCCAGAAGCTGGCGCCGCGTTTTGCGGTCAAGCCCGGTGCGAGCGCCGAACAACTGCTGGAAGTGCAGGGCATGAACCTGGAGCGCTACGCGGCCCTGGGGCATCTGCTCGAGCCGTTTGGTGGCCATCCACTGCGGGTGGATGGCAATCGCATTGTGTATCGCGTCAACGGCAGCGCCGACCAGTTGCGTACCCAGTTGAGCCTGGCCAAGTTGCAGGAGGTGCCGGCCGGCGAGGCGCCTGTCCAGCAGCCAGTGGGTGATGGCACCCAGCCGGCGCCCACTCCTGAGCCGCAGGCGCAGCTGCGTTTTCGCTGGTAAACGTTCTTCCTTTATATAGAAGCAAAGACAGATGGAGTGGTTTATGGCGGATACGCGTCGTTGGGTGTGGCTTGGCGGACTTGTCCTGCTGTGCGCTTTTGTATTCTTGCTGCATTCGATCCTGACGCCGTTCCTGGTGGCGTTGCTGCTCGCCTATCTGTTCGATCCCGTGGTGGATCGCCTGGAAAAAGCCGGACTGTCGCGGACTCTGGGCGTGGTGACGGTGTTTGCCCTGTTCACGTTGATCATCACGGCATTGGTGCTGGTGCTAGTGCCGATGCTGGCCAAGCAACTGTTTCGCTTGTACGAGTTGGCGCCGCAAATGCTCGACTGGCTGCAACACACGGCCATGCCGTGGGTGCAGACCAAGCTGGGGTTGGCGGATGGCTTCTGGAAGTTCGACAAGGTCAAGGCTGCGATCAGCGAACACATGGGCCAGACCACCGACATTGTCGGGGTGGTGCTCAGTCAGGCCACCGCATCCAGCCTGGCGCTGATCGGCTGGCTGACCAACCTGGTGTTGATCCCGGTGGTGGCGTTCTACCTGCTGCGCGACTGGGACATCATGATGGCCAAGATCCGCAGCCTGCTGCCGCGCAACCGCGAAGAGCGCATCGTGGCCCTGGCTGGCGAATGCCATGAGGTGCTGGGCGCCTTCGTGCGGGGGCAGTTGCTGGTGATGCTGGCCTTGGGGATCATCTACGCGGCAGGCTTGATGGCGATCGGCCTGGAGCTGGGCCTGTTGATCGGCCTGATCGCCGGCCTGGCGGCTATCGTGCCGTACATGGGTTTTGTGATCGGGATCGGCGCGGCGCTGGTTGCCGGGTTGTTCCAGTTTGGCGGCGACCTGTACCCGATGCTGGGGATTGTCGCGGTGTTCATGGTTGGCCAGGCCCTGGAAGGCATGGTGCTCACGCCGTTGCTGGTGGGCGACCGGATCGGCCTGCACCCGGTGGCGGTGATCTTTGCGATCCTGGCGGGCGGTGAGCTGTTCGGTTTTACCGGCATCCTGCTGGCGCTGCCGGTGGCGGCGGTGATCATGGTGCTGGTGCGCCATGTGCACGATCTGTACAAGGATTCGGATGCGTATACCGGGGTCGAAGACCCGGACCTGTAACCGTTTCATCACAAACCCGGCCTGAGCCGGGTTTGTTGTTTCTGGGGGCGGGGCGTCAAACAATCTGCGAAAAACCGCCAAGTTAACGCAAACCTTTGATTTTGCTTGTGGTCTGCTGCATTGTGCGCCCGGCGTCACGGGTATAAACTTTGCAAACTTTACACAGAGGCCACTAACGGTTCGTTTGGAGCCGTTCAGTCAGCATGAAACCGATTCAGCTGCCCTTGGGTGTGCGTCTGCGTGATGACGCCACCTTTATCAACTACTACCCAGGCGCCAATGCCGCTGCACTCGGCTATGTCGAGCGGCTCTGCGAAGCCGACGCCGGGTGGACCGAAAGCCTGATCTATCTGTGGGGCAAGCACGGCGTAGGGCGTACCCACCTGTTGCAGGCCGCGTGCCTGCGTTTCGAGCAGATGGGCGAGCCGGCGGTGTACTTGCCGTTGGCGGAGTTGATGGACCGCGGTATCGGCATCTTCGATCACCTCGAGCAATACGAGCTGGTGTGCCTGGACGACTTGCAGGCGATTGCCGGCAAGGCGGAGTGGGAAGAAGCGCTGTTTCATCTGTTCAACCGCCTGCGCGACAGTGGCCGGCGCCTGCTGATCGCCGCCTCGACGTCGCCGCGTGAATTGCCGGTGAAGCTGGCAGACCTCAAATCGCGCCTGACCCTGGCGTTGATCTTCCAGATGCGCCCCCTGTCCGACGAAGACAAATTGCGTGCCCTGCAGTTGCGCGCATCCCGTCGCGGCCTGCACCTGACCGACGAGGTCGGACACTTCATTCTGACTCGCGGTACGCGCAGCATGAGCGCGTTGTTCGATTTGCTCGAACAGCTCGACCAGGCCTCTTTGCAAGCCCAGCGCAAGCTGACCATTCCCTTCCTCAAGGAAACCCTCGGCTGGTAGCCGGCCCTTTGTTTTCAGGGCTTTCGGCAATTTCCAGGCGTCAGAAAACCCGCGTTTGGGCCGTTTTGGCCACGCGAAAGGCGGGTAAGGGGTGTTAAGGGCTTAGATGTCATAGTCCAAACAAGAAGTCACATAGATCACGATTGAATTTGCAAATCGATGTGATAGAAGGCATAGTCTCGACTTCTTTACATATCAGCCACGGTCGTGCCCATGCTAAATCGCTTCGCACCCCTCGTGCCTCTCGCACTCGTTACCCTGTTGTTTGGTTGCGCCTCCCACCCTCAACAGGTGGCAGAACAGCAAAAACCACAGGTTCAAAATCAGGCAAAATTCGTTGCTGCACAGTCTTCCACTGTTTATGAGGAAGAAGTGGCAACTGAAAAGGAACTGGCCGACTTCGCCGGCAACAAGCCTTACCAGCTTCCAGTCCTCGCCGACAGCATCCTCGAACGTGGCATGTCCCTGATCGGTACCCGTTACCGTTTCGGCGGTACCTCTGAAGCCGGTTTCGACTGCAGCGGCTTCATCGGCTATCTGTTTCGTGAAGAAGCTGGCATGAACCTGCCACGCTCCACGCGCGAAATGATCAACGTGAATGCACCGTTGGTCGCACGCAACAACCTCAAGCCCGGTGATCTGCTTTTCTTCAGTACAGCGGGTCGTGGTCGCGTCAGCCATGCCGGTATCTACCTGGGCGATAACCAGTTTATCCACTCCAGCAGCCGTCGCAGTGGCGGTGTTCGAGTCGACAACCTGGGTGACAGCTACTGGAGCAAAACCTTCATCGAAGCCAAGCGTGCACTCGCCATGGCCCCGACGACGGTTACCGCTAGCAAGTAAACTTAAAGTGATACTTGAAGTTTGACGTGTAAGCGCTAGAATCCCTGGATATTGTTGGAATCCGTTCGCGCGAGCTTTGCTTGCGCGTTCTGGTTTTCAGCGTTCGGCAGCGAAAGCCGCATCCAGACCAGGATTGTTCTGCACATGTCGACCTCGGCCCGCCTTATTCTCATTGTTTGCGCCGCGCTGCTCAGCGCCTGCGCCAGCCGTCCACCGCCGCCCGCTCCCGTAGCGGTGAAACCCAAGCCGGTGTTCAACTACTCCACACAGAATTTTTCGCCTGCTGCCGAAGATGTGCTCTTCCGTGCCTTGGGCCTGGTTGGCACGCCTTATCGATGGGGCGGCAACACGCCGGACTCAGGGTTTGACTGCAGTGGCTTGATCGGCTTTGTGTTTCGCGATGCGGCCGGTATTTCCTTGCCGCGTACCACCCGTGAGCTGATCGTGATGCGCGCGCAGGACGTCAGCGAGCAGAACCTGCAAACCGGCGACCTGTTGTTCTTCGCCACCGGTGGCGGCTCCCAGGTCAGCCACGCCGGGATCTATGTGGGTGAGGGCCGCTTCGTGCACGCGCCACAGACTGGCGGTACGGTGAAGCTGGATACCTTGTCCAAGGCGTATTGGCAGAATGCCTACCTGAGTGCCAAGCGCGTATTGCCAGGCAATCTGGCGCGTAACCCCTGACGGACCGTATCACTGTAGGAGCCGGCAAGCCGGCTCCTACCCATCATTTAGCGGCCGACACCCGCCACACCTTGTTCCCCACATCATCTGCCACCAGCAAATCCCCCTGCTGATCAATCACCACGCCCACCGGCCGGCCCATGGCTTTCTCATCCTTGTCGAGGAAACCGGTCAGCACGTCCACGGGCTGCCCCTTGGGCTGGCCAGCCTCGAACGGGACGAAGATCACCTTGTAGCCACTGTGCGGCTTGCGGTTCCACGACCCATGCTGGCCGATGAACGCGCCGTTGCTGAACTGGGCTGGCAGTTTGCTGCCCTCGGCAAACGTCAATCCCAGGGAGGCGGTGTGCGGGCCCACTGCATAATCCGGCGCGATCGCCTTGGCGACCAGGTCCAGGTTCTGCGGGCTGACGCGCACGTCCACATGCTGGCCGTAGTAGCTGAATGGCCAGCCATAGAATGCGCCGTCCTTGACTGAGGTGATGTAGTCCGGCACGAGGTCGCTGCCGATTTCATCGCGTTCGTTCACTGCCGTCCACAGCTTGCCGCTTTGTGGTTCCCAGGCCATGCCGTTGGGGTTGCGCAGGCCGGAGGCGAAGATGCGGTGCTCGCCGCTGGCACGATCGACTTCCCAGATGGCCGCCCGGCCTTGTTCCGCTTCCAGGCCGTTTTCACCGACATTGCTGTTGGAACCGACGCTCACATACAGTTTGCTGCCGTCCTTGCTCGCCACCACGTTCTTGGTCCAGTGGTGATTGATGCTGCCGCCCGGCAGGTCGACGACTTTGGTGCCGGCCTCCTTGATCGCGGTTTCACCTGGTTGGTAGGGGAAGCGCAACAGCTTGTCCGAGTCGGCCACGTACAGATCGTTACCGACCAGGGTCATGCCGAACGGCGAATTGAGGTTTTCCAGGAACACCGTGCGCGTTTCGGCGACGCCGTCGTGGTCGGCGTCACGCAGCAAGGTGATGCGGTTCGGACTCGGCACAGCGGCGCCGGCACGGCCCATGACTTTCTCCATGACCCAGCCACGAATACCCTTGGCGTCATCCGGCTTGGGTGGCGCGTTGGTTTCCGCCACCAGCACGTCGCCATTGGGCAATACATACAGCCAGCGCGGATGGTCCAGGCCTTCGGCGAACGCCGCCACCTGGGTGCCGGCGGCGGCGGTGGGCTTGGCGCCGTCCGGCCAGCCAATCGCCGGGGCGATATTCACGGTCGGGATCAGGGTCTTGTTCGGCTCCGGCAACTTGGGCGAGGGTCCGGTGCCATCGGAGACCTGCAAGGTAGAGCTTTCCCCGCAGGCAGCGAGGGTGCCGGTGAGCATGATAAGCAGGGCGAGTCTGGTTTTGTGCATGGTGTTCTCCTTAATACCTGTAAGGGTAGAGGAGGCCGGTCGTAGGATGGTTCAAGTGCGAGGCCAGCTTTAATTGACGCTCCACCCCCAACCCACTAACCTTCGCGGCTTGTTCCAGGTGCTCTGTGACCCATGGGTCGATGGAGTGAAACAGGGAAGCCGGTGAGTGAGCGCACTTGTACACAGTGCTGCCGCGATTCCGGCGCTGCCCCCGCAACGGTAAATGAGTCAAGACGGTGCTTTCTGCCACTGTATCGCGAGCGATATGGGAAGGCGCGCTGTCGGCCTGTCCTAATGCTCTCTCTATAAAGAGCCAGGGCGCCACTCATGAGTCCGGAGACCGGCCTGGTTCATCCAACAGCATCACGGTGGGCGATGCTTGGCTGTCTGTTTATCCTTTTTCCTGCCCGCCGTTTTTGTCCAGCCCCAACGGAGAGCTGTCATGACCGATTCCCCCGACCGCGACGAACGCCACCTGGCGCGCATGCTGCGCAAAAAAGCCGTGATCGATGAGCGCATCGCCAACTCCCCCAACGAATGCGGCCTGCTGCTGGTGCTCACCGGCAACGGCAAAGGCAAGAGCAGTTCGGCATTCGGCATGCTCGCCCGCGCCATGGGCCACGGCATGCAGTGCGGGGTGGTGCAGTTCATCAAGGGGCGCAACAGCACCGGTGAAGAGTTGTTCTTCCGCCGCTTTCCCGAGCAGGTGCGTTTTCATGTGATGGGCGAAGGCTTTACCTGGGAAACCCAGGACCGCCAGCGCGATATCGCCGCCGCTGAAACCGCGTGGGCGGTGTCGCGCGAATTGCTGCAAGACCCGTCCATCGGCCTGGTGGTGCTGGACGAGCTGAACATCGCCCTCAAGCACGGCTATCTCGACCTCGACCAGGTACTCAGCGACCTGCAAGCGCGCCCGCCAATGCAACACGTGGTGGTGACTGGCCGTGGCGCCAAGCCCGAGTTGATCGAAATGGGCGACACCGTCACCGAGATGGGCATGCTCAAGCACGCGTTCCAGGCCGGTATCAAGGCACAGAAGGGCGTCGAACTTTGAATCAGCCCCGTCATTGCCCGGCTGTCTTGATCGCCGCACCGGCGTCCGGCCAGGGCAAAACCACCGTCACCGCCGCGCTCGCCCGTTTGCACCGCAATCTGGGGCGCAAAGTCCGCGTGTTCAAATGCGGCCCGGACTTTCTTGATCCGATGATCCACGAGCGCGCCAGTGGTGCGCCGGTGTATCAATTGGACATGTGGATGGTGGGCGAGCAGGAAAGTCGCCGCCTGTTGTGGGAAGCCGCCGCTGAGGCCGACCTGATCCTCATCGAAGGAGTAATGGGGCTGTTCGACGGCACGCCCTCCAGCGCCGACCTGGCGCGGCATTTCGGCGTGCCGGTATTGGGCGTGATCGACGGCACTGCGATGGCGCAGACGTTTGGCGCCCTGGCCTTGGGCCTCGCGCGTTATCAGCCGGATTTGCCGTTCGCGGGCGTGCTGGCCAATCGCGTCGGCACCTTGCGCCATGCGCAACTCCTCGAAGGCAGTCTCACCGAAGGCCTGCGCTGGTATGGCGCGCTGTCCCGCGAAACCGGGATCGAACTGCCGAGCCGCCACCTGGGCCTGGTGCAAGCCAGTGAGCTGAACGACCTCGACCTGCGCCTGGATGCTGCTGCCCAGGCACTGGGCAGCAGTTGTGAAGTTGCCTTGCCGCCGCCGGTGACCTTCGCCGCCCCCGAAGTGATCGAGGCCGAGCCGTTGCTGGCCGGTGTGCGCATTGCGGTGGCCCGTGACGAAGCGTTTGCCTTCACCTACGGCGCCAGCCTTGACCTGTTGCGGGCGATGGGCGCCGAGCTGCGCTTTTTCTCGCCGATCCATGACCGCGAATTGCCTGACGCCGACAGTCTGTATCTGCCCGGCGGCTATCCGGAACTGCACCACCAGGCGCTGTCGGAAAACACCTCGATGCTCGATGCCATCCGCGCCCATCACGCGGCCGGCAAACCCTTGCTCGCTGAATGTGGCGGCATGCTCTACCTGCTGGACTCGCTGACCGACGTCGACGGCACCCGCGCCGAACTGGTCGGCCTGCTGCAGGGCGATGCGGTGATGCAAAAGAAGCTCGCGGCCCTGGCCCTGCAAAACGTCGAGCTGCCGGAAGGCGTGCTGCGTGGGCACACTTATCACCATTCCCTGACCAGCACCGAGTGGCAGCCGATTGCCCGTGGCGTCAGCCCCAATGGTGGGCGCGGCGCCGAGGCGGTGTTCCGACAAGGGCGTATGACCGCGTCCTACGTGCACTTCTATTTCCCGTCCAACCCGAGGGCGGTGGCAGCCTTGTTTGCGCCCGACCCTGAGGTCGCCAGCGCCGGCAAGCCGGCCCCCACCATTGACCGCGCTGAATCCCCATCCACTGTGGGAGCGGGCTTGCCCCCGATGCGGCCATGACCGACAACGCCTTCCCCCAGGCCGACCGCGACGCCGTCTACCGCGCCATCGCCGAGCGCCGCGACATGCGCCACTTCAGCGGCGGCAGCGTGGCCCCCGAGTTGCTGCACCGCCTGCTCCAGGCTGCACACCAGGCGCCGAGTGTCGGCCTGATGCAGCCGTGGCGCTTTATCCGCATCAGCGACCGCCAACTGCGTGGGCAGATCCAGCAATTGGTGGAAGAAGAACGCGTGCGCACCGCCGAGGCGTTGGGCGAGCGTTCCGATGCGTTCATGAAACTCAAGGTCGAAGGCATCCATGACTGCGCCGAAGTGCTGGTGGCAGCGCTGATGGATGATCGCGAGCGGCATATCTTCGGCCGGCGCACCTTGCCGGAAATGGACATGGCCTCGCTGTCCTGTGCGATCCAGAACCTGTGGCTGGCGGCTCGCGTCGAAGGGTTGGGCATGGGCTGGGTCTCGCTGTTCGAGCCCCAGGCTCTGGCCGACTTGCTGGGCCTGCCGCCCGGCGCGAAACCCCTGGCGGTGTTGTGCCTGGGGCCGGTGGCCGAGTTCTATCCGGCACCGATGTTGCAGCTCGAAGGCTGGACCGAACCACGGCCGCTGAGTGAGATGTTGTATGAGAATGTGTGGGGAGTGAGTCAATGAGTGTGGCCTTGCTGTGTGTCGCTGCAGTGGCGCTGGATGCGCTGCTGGGTGAACCCAGGCGCTGGCATCCGCTGGTGGCGTTCGGCAATTTTGCCGGGCGCATCGAGCAACGTTTCAACAGCGGTGGCCGTGGCTGGCGCAGCCATGGGGTGACAGCGTGGTTTATCGCGGTGGTGCCGCTGACCCTGCTGGCGACCGCCTTGTCGTGGGCGCCGTATATCGGCTGGGTGCTGGAGATCCTCGCGCTGTACTGTGCCCTTGGCATGCGCAGCCTTGGCGAACACGTGATCCCGGTGGCCCAGGCGCTGCGCAGCGATGACCTGGAGGAAGCGCGCAAGCGCGTGAGCTACCTGGTCAGCCGCCAGACCAGTGAACTGGATCGCACCGAAGTCGCCCGCGCCGCCACCGAGTCAGTACTCGAAAACGGCAGCGATGCGGTGTTTGCCGCGCTTTTCTGGTTCGTCGTCGCTGGCGTGCCGGGCGTGGTGCTTTACCGCCTGAGCAACACCCTCGACGCGATGTGGGGCTATCGCAACGAACGCTTCGAACGCTTCGGCTGGGCTGCGGCAAAAATCGACGATCTGCTGAACTACATTCCGGCACGCCTGGTGGCGTTGACCTACGCAGTGCTGGGCAAAACCCGCCTGGCACTCAAATGCTGGCGCACCCAGGGCCCGACGTGGGACAGCCCCAACGCTGGCCCGGTGATGGCCGCCGGTGCTGGCGCCTTGGGTGTGGAGCTGGGCGGCGCGGCGATCTACCACGGCGAGGTGCATCAACGGCCGCCACTGGGCGAAGGCCCGGCGGCGGATGCCGATTCCATCGACCGGGGCTGGCAACTGGTGCAGCGCGGCGTATGGTTATGGCTGCTGATCCTATGTGCGGGGGCGCAATTCTATGCTTGAACACGGTGGCCGGCTGCGCAAGGCGGCGATGCAGTACGGGATTGCCGAGGCTGATTGGCTCGACCTCTCCAGCGGCCTGGCGCCGTGGCCCTGGCCGATCCCCGAAATCCCGCTGCGAGCCTGGGCGCGCCTGCCGGAAACCGACGACGGCCTGGAGCAGGCCGCCAGCGAGTACTACGGCGCTGCGCATCTGTTGCCGGTGGCCGGTTCCCAGGCGGCGATCCAGCTGCTGCCGCGCTTGCGCCGTGCGGGCAAGGTCGGCGTGTTGTCACCGTGCTATGCCGAACACGCCGAAGCCTGGCGCCGTGCCGGTTATGTGGTGCGCGAGGTGCAGGAGCAGGAAGTCGACTTCTTCCTTGATGGCCTCGACGTGCTGGTGGTGGTCAATCCCAACAATCCCACCGGCCTGAGCCTGGCGCCGCAACGCCTGCTCGACTGGCACACCCGGCTGGCCCAGCGCGGCGGTTGGCTGGTGGTGGACGAAGCGTTCATGGATGTCACCCCGCAACTGAGCCTGGCCAGCCAGGCCCATCAGGTCGGTTTGATTGTGCTGCGCTCATTCGGCAAGTTTTTCGGCCTGGCCGGTGTGCGCCTGGGCTTCGTGCTGGCCGAACGCAAACTGCTCAAGCTGCTCGCCGAACAGGTCGGGCCCTGGGCCGTCAGCGGGCCGACACGCGTGCTGGGCCAGGCCTGCCTGCGCGACACCGCCGGGCATGCGCGGCAACGTGCGCGCTGCATCGAGGCCGGCCAGCGCCTCTACGCCTTGCTCAAGCACCATGGTTTCCAGCCCCAGGGCGGCTGCGCGCTGTTTCAATGGCTGATCACACCGCATGCCGAACGCATGCACGAATTCATGGCCCAGCGCGGCATTCTGCTGCGCCTGTTTGTCCACGACAGCAGCCTGCGCTTTGGCTTGCCCGACACCGAGGCGGACTGGCTGCGCCTCGACGAGGCCCTGGGCGCCTACAAGGAAGCTGCATGACTACGCTGATGGTGCAAGGCACCACCTCCGACGCCGGTAAAAGTACCCTGGTGACCGCGCTGTGCCGTTGGCTGGTGCGCCAAGGCGTGGCGGTGGCGCCGTTCAAGCCGCAGAACATGGCGCTCAACAGTGCCGTGACCGCCGAGGGTGGCGAAATCGGCCGCGCCCAGGCGGTGCAGGCGCAGGCTGCCAACCTCGCACCCCACACCGACATGAACCCGGTGCTGCTCAAACCCAACAGCGACACCGGCTCCCAGGTGATCATCCACGGCCGCGCCGTGACCAGCATGAACGCCGTGGCCTACCACGATTACAAAGCCATCGCGATGCAAGCGGTGCTGGCCTCCCACGCGCGGTTGAGCGAACGCTTCCCGGTGGTGATGGTCGAGGGCGCGGGCTCGCCGGCGGAAATCAACCTGCGCGCCAATGACATCGCCAACATGGGGTTCGCCGAGGCGGTGGACTGCCCGGTGCTGCTGATCGCCGACATCAATCGCGGCGGCGTGTTCGCCCATCTGGTCGGCACCCTGGAACTGCTGTCCCCGAGCGAACAGGCGCGGGTCAAGGGTTTCATCATCAACCGTTTTCGCGGCGACATCGCGCTGTTGCAACCGGGCCTGGATTGGCTCGAAGCGCGCACCGGCAAACCGGTGGTGGGCGTGTTGCCCTACGTGATGGACCTGCACCTGGAAGCCGAAGACGGCATCGACCAGCGCCAGATCGACAAGGCCGCGCAAGTGCTCAAAGTGGTAGTGCCGGTGCTGCCGCGCATCAGCAATCACACGGATTTCGACCCGTTGCGCCTGCACCCCCAGGTGGATTTGCAGTTCATCGGGCCGGGCCAGCCGATCCCGGCCGCCGACCTGATTATCCTCCCAGGCTCGAAAAGCGTGCGCGGTGACCTTGCCTACCTGCGTGCCAATGGTTGGGACAGCGCCGTGGCCCGGCATTTGCGCTACGGCGGCAAAGTGCTGGGGATTTGCGGTGGCCTGCAGATGCTCGGGGAGCAGGTGCATGACCCGCTGGGCCTCGAAGGGCCGGCCGGCTCCAGCCCTGGCCTGGGTCTGCTGGCATTCAGCACGACGTTGGAAGAAGAGAAGCAATTGCGCAATGTGCGCGGGCGTTTGTTGCTGGAGAACGCCGAGGTCAGTGGCTATGAAATTCACGCGGGCGTGACGTCCGGCGACGCGCTGTCGACCGCCGCGGTCCTGCTCGATGACGGCCGCAGTGATGGCGCGCAGAGTGCCGACGGGCAGATTCTTGGCACTTACCTGCATGGCCTGTTCGAGACGCCGGCGGCGTGCAGCGCCTTGCTGCGCTGGGCCGGCTT
Source organism: Pseudomonas sp. PS01298 (assembly GCF_029959745.1). Lineage (NCBI taxonomy): Bacteria > Pseudomonadati > Pseudomonadota > Gammaproteobacteria > Pseudomonadales > Pseudomonadaceae > Pseudomonas > Pseudomonas sp. PS01298. Next base: position 31,137 of record NZ_JASCPP010000026.1, read on the forward strand.
GCAGGATGTGCAGGAGGTGGATTACCACGCCCTGCGCGAGCGCGATATCGAGCGGTTGGCCGACTTGGTGGAAAACCACCTGGATACCGAACTGCTGCGCACGCTATGTGGGATTTGACGGTGCGCACGCACTCTCCCTGTCGGCGCTGGCTAGGCACCTCGGTGAATCAGCAAGCCCCGGTTGACGCCATCGCAGGCAAGCCCGCGCCCACAGTTGAGCGGGTGGTAAATAGAGGGAGTGTCACATGCACCAACTGATCCTCGGCGGCGCTCGCTCCGGCAAAAGTCGGCTGGCGGAAAAGCTTGCCGCTGACAGCGCGTCGCCCGTCATCTACATCGCCACCAGCCAGCCGCTGGACGGCGAAATGAACGCGCGCGTGGCCCTGCATCGCCAGCGCCGCCCCGACCACTGGGGCTTGATCGAAGAGCCCGTCGAACTGGCGCGGGTGCTGCGCGAAAACGCCGCGCCGGATCGTTGCCTGCTGGTGGATTGCCTGACGCTGTGGCTGACCAATCTGCTGATGCTCGAAGACGCCGACCGCCTGGCGTTCGAGCGCGATCAATTGCTGGAAACCCTGGCCGCGCTGCCGGGGCAGATCATTTTTGTCAGCAACGAGACCGGACTGGGTGTCGTGCCGCTGGGCGAATTGACTCGCCGCTATGTGGATGAAGCCGGTTGGCTGCATCAAGCTTTGGCCGAGCGGTGTCAGCGTGTGGTCCTGACCGTTGCCGGCCTGCCCCTGACTTTGAAAGGTACTGTGATATGACTGACACCTGGTGGCTCAACCCCTGTAAGGCGATTGACGCTCAAGCGCATGAACAAGCCTTGGCACGCCAGCAACAATTGACCAAGCCCGCCGGCTCCCTTGGCCAGCTCGAAGCGCTGGCGGTGCAATTGGCCGGCCTGCAGGGCCAGGTCAAACCCTCGGTCGAGCAGCTATGGATTGCGATCTTTGCCGGTGATCACGGTGTGGTAGCCGAAGGCGTGTCGGCGTTTCCCCAGGAAGTGACCGGGCAGATGCTACTCAATTTCGTCAGCGGCGGCGCGGCGATCAGCGTATTGGCGCGGCAGTTGGAGGCGCAACTGGAAGTGGTCGACCTCGGCACCGTCACGCCGTCGCTGGATTTACCCGGGGTTCGTCACTTGAACCTCGGCGCGGGCACGGCCAACTTCGTCAACGGCCCGGCAATGACCGCAGCCCAAGGGCGCCTGGCCTTGCAGGCCGGGCGTGAGAGTGTGCTGCGCGCGCGCGAAAGCGGCGCACAGCTGTTTATCGGCGGCGAGATGGGCATCGGCAACACCACTGCCGCCAGTGCACTGGCGTGTGCCTTGCTCGATTGCCAGGTCAGTGACCTGACCGGGCCAGGCACCGGGCTGAACGCCCAGGGCGTCAGTCACAAGGTGGCGGTGATCGAGCGCGCGCTGGCCGTGCATGCCGGGCAGCGCGGTGATGCATTGCAAACCCTGTTCAACCTGGGCGGCTTTGAGATCGCGGCGCTGGTGGGCGCCTATCTGGCCTGTGCCCAGGAAGGCATCGTGGTGCTGGTCGACGGGTTTATCTGCAGCGTCGCTGCACTGGTTGCCACGCGGTTGAATCCGGCCTGTCGCGAGTGGTTGCTGTTTGGCCATCGTGGCGCTGAGCCGGGCCATCGTCATGTGCTGCAGAGCCTCGACGCACAGCCCTTGCTGGAACTCGGCCTGCGCTTGGGCGAGGGCAGTGGGGCGGCGCTGGCGGTGCCGTTGCTGCGCCTGGCGTGTGCGTTGCACGGGCAGATGGCGACCTTCGCCGAAGCGGCCGTGGCAGATCGCCCCGCATGAATCTGCACCTGGACCTGTTGCGTCACGGCGAAACCGAACTGGGTGGCGGCCTGCGCGGCAGCCTGGACGATGCACTGACTGCCCAGGGGTGGGAGCAGATGCGCGCCGCCGTCGAGGCGCGCGGGCCGTGGGACCGCTTGATCAGCTCGCCGCTGCAACGCTGTGCGCGCTTTGCCGATGAGCTGGGCGCGCGCCTCAATGTGCCGGTCAGCCTCGCAAAAGATCTGCAGGAGCTGCATTTCGGTGCCTGGGAAGGCCAGAGCGCGGCGGCATTGATGGAAACCGATGCCGAAGGATTGGGGCTGTTCTGGGCCGATCCCTACAGCTTCACACCGCCGGAGGGGGAGCGTGTCAGCGATTTTTCCGACCGTGTCCTGGGCGCCGTCTCACGCTTGCATCAAGCCTATGCTGGCCAACGTGTGCTGTTGATCAGCCACGGTGGTGTGATGCGCCTGCTGTTGGCCCGGGCGCGGGGATTGCCCCGGGAGCAGTTGCTGAACGTCGAGGTCGGGCACGGTGGATTGTTCAGTCTGCAGGTCGCGGCTGACGGCGTATTAAAGGAAGTGGATTGAGTATGTTGCCCTTCTGGATTGCCCTGCAATTTCTCAGCAGCCTGCCGATTCGCCTGCCGGGCATGCCGCAACCTCAGGAGCTGGGACGTTCGCTGCTGTTTTATCCGCTGGTTGGCCTGTTATTCGGCGTGCTGTTGTGGGCGCTGAATTCGGCGCTGATGGGCGCACCGCTGTTGCTGCACGCCGCGTTGCTGCTGACTGCTTGGGTGCTGCTCAGTGGCGGCCTGCACCTGGACGGCCTGGCGGACAGCGCCGACGCCTGGCTGGGTGGCTTCGGCGATCGCGAGCGTACCCTTGCCATCATGAAAGACCCGCGCAGCGGACCGATTGCCGTGGTCACTCTCGGCCTGGTGTTGCTGCTCAAGTTCACTGCGCTGGTGGCCTTGATTGAACAGCACAATGGCGCGGCGCTGATCCTGGCACCCCTGATCGGCCGGGCGTCGATGCTGGCGTTGTTCCTCACTACGCGTTACGTGCGTGCCGGAGGATTGGGCCAGGCGCTGTCGGATCACTTGCCGCGCATCGTCGGTCAGCAGGTGCTGATCCTGAGTGGCTTGGCGTGCCTCCTGGTTGGAGGTTTCAGTGGCGGGATCGCGGTGTTGCTGGCGGCCCTTTGCTTTGTCGGCCTGCGCCAGCTGATGATCAACCGCCTGGGCGGCACCACCGGCGACACGGCGGGCGCGTTGCTGGAGCTGCTGGAAGTCGCGGTATTGGTCGGCCTGGCGCTGTAACACTTTCTTGCATTTCCTTAATCGCGGGTATATACACGTTCCATGCTTGCCTCCCAATGTTTGTGTACCAACCTGCGACGTGCCGCCCGTGGCGTCAGCAGGCATTACGACGGCGCTCTCGACGGCTTCGGGATCAACGTCGCCCAGTATTCTCTGCTGTGCAACCTGCAGCGCCTTGATCAACCGAGCATTTCCAGCCTGGCGGAAGCCATGGGCCTGGATCGCAGTACGTTGGGGCGCAACCTGCGGGTGCTGGAAGGCGAGGGCCTGGTGCAGTTGGTCGAGGGCGATGACCTGCGCAACCGCCTGGTGCTGTTGACCACAGCCGGTGAGGAGCGACTGGCCGCAGCGTTACCCGCCTGGGAAGCGGCGCAACAGAAATTGATCAATCAACTCGGCGCGGAAAAACGCGAAACCTTGTTGGCCTTGCTGGATGAACTCGCCTGACGGCGAGTTTGTTCGACTACAAGCGGGTATATACCCGCGAACGGAGAATAAGAAATGACCTCGATGTGGCGCACCAGTGGCTGGATTCTTGTAGGAAGTGCGCTGATCCTGGCGTTGTCATTGGGTGTGCGACACGGTTTCGGCCTGTTCCTGGCGCCGATGAGCAGCGAATTTGGCTGGGGCCGTGAGACCTTTGCCTTTGCCATCGCCTTGCAGAACCTGATCTGGGGCCTGGCGCAGCCGTTCACCGGCGCGCTGGCCGACCGCTTCGGCGCGACCAAGGCAGTGTTTGTCGGCGGTGTACTGTACGCCGCGGGCCTGGTGCTGATGGGCATGTCGGATTCGGCGTGGTCGTTGTCGCTGAGTGCCGGCCTGTTGATTGGTATCGGCCTGTCCGGCACCTCGTTCTCGGTGATCCTGGGTGTGGTCGGGCGCGCCGTGGCGCCGGAAAAACGCAGCATGGCCATGGGCATTGCCAGCGCTGCCGGCTCGTTCGGCCAGTTCGCCATGGTGCCAGGCACCCTGGGCCTGATCAGTTGGTTGGGCTGGTCGGCAGCGCTGCTGGCGCTGGGATTGATGGTGGCGTTGATCCTGCCGCTGGTGGCGATGCTCAAGGACCGCCCGCTGCCGGTAGTGGCCGGCCAGCAAACCCTGCGTGAAGCGCTCAAGGAGGCCTGCTCGCACTCGGGTTTCTGGCTGCTGGCCTTCGGCTTTTTCGTCTGCGGTTTCCAGGTGGTATTTATTGGTGTGCACCTGCCGGCCTATCTAGTCGACCAGCACTTGCCGGCCACGGTTGGCACCACGGTGCTGGCACTGATCGGCCTGTTCAATATCTTCGGCACCTACACCGCCGGCTGGCTGGGCGGGCGCATGTCCAAGCCACGCCTGCTGACGGGCCTGTACTTGCTGCGCGCCGTGGTGATCGTGTGGTTCCTGTGGGCACCGGTCACTGAAGTCACGGCTTACCTGTTCGGCATGGCCATGGGCTTTTTGTGGTTGTCCACGGTGCCACTGACCAATGGCACGGTCGCCACGCTCTTTGGGGTGCGCAACCTCTCGATGCTCGGCGGGATCGTATTCCTGTTCCACCAGCTCGGCTCGTTCCTCGGCGGCTGGTTGGGCGGGGTGGTCTATGATCGAACCGGCAACTACGATTTGATCTGGCAGGTGGCAATTCTCTTGAGCCTGCTCGCCGCGGCCCTCAACTGGCCGGTGCGTGAGCGACCAGTGGCGCGCTTGCAGGCGCAGATGGAGGCGGCATGAGTTTCAACGGGTATTGGCTCGTCGGCGCAGGGACGGTGGCACTGCTGTTGCTGCTGGCGTGGTGGGGCTGGCAACGCGGTGGCCTGGCGTTGATGCAACTGGGTATGTCGATCTGTTAAGTTCGTGGTCTGAACTCTTTAAAGGACTTTTCGACATGCAGATGCGCTGGCTTGCAGTTCCCGTGCTGATGGCTGCTTTTGGCGGTGTGGCGATGGCCGCCGATTGCCCACCGTTGCTCGAAGGCCAATTACCCAAGTTGCGCGCCAAGGAATCCATCGACCTGTGCCAGCGCTTTGCCGGCAAGCCCTTGGTGATCGTCAATACCGCAAGTTTCTGTGGGTTTGCCCCGCAATTCAAAGGCCTTGAGGCCTTGTACCAGCGCTACAAGGGTGAAGGGCTGGAGGTCATCGGTGTACCGTCCGATGACTTCAAGCAGGAGGCCAAGACCGGCGAGGAAACCGCCAAGGTCTGCTATGTGAATTACGGCGTGACCTTCACCATGACCGAGCCACAGAAGGTCAAGGGGCCGGACGCGGTGCACTTGTTCAAGGTGCTGGCACAGCAGACCGACGCGCCGCCGAAGTGGAATTTCTACAAATATGTGGTCGATCGCCAAGGCAAGGTGATTGCCAATTTCTCCAGTCTGACCAAGCCGGACAGTCCGGAGCTGATCAAGGCAGTCGAGCAGGCGATCGCCTCTAAACCTTGATCGAAGCCCACTAAAAAGCCCCGCCTCCTTTGCAGGAGAGCGGGGCTTTTTCACACCGGTCTGGATCAGAAGGTGTAGGTCATGCCCAGGCCGAAACCGTTGGCACTGTTTTCATATTTGGCGCGGTAGGAGGCGGTCGACGGCGCGTCGGCCACCTGGTTGACCTTGACGTCTTCTTCCTTCAGGTAGGAGTACGCCAGGTCGATGGTCATGTTATCCAGGACTTTGTAGCCCAGGCCCACACTGAAGATCGTACGGTCGCCAGTCGGGATGCGCGGCGAACGATCGGTGTTGTTGGTAGGCGACTGGTCGAAGGTCAGGCCGGTACGCAGTACCACTTGCTTGGTCAGCTGGTACGAGGTACCCACAGCGTAGGCCCAAGTGTCGTGCCAGTTCTGTTCTTCAGTGATGTTGGTGAGCCCGCCGGCCAGCAGGCCGCCGGAAGCCGAGACGCCTTCGTTGTTCACGGTGATTTCTTTCAGGCGGCTCCAGCGCGTCCAGGTGGCACCACCGTAGACTTTCCAGGCATCGCTCAGGTCTTGAGTGACCGACAGATCGTAGGACTCAGGCGTGTCGATTTTCAGCGAGGCGTCGTAGCGGTTATTGGCCAGGAGGAACTGGGTGTTGCTCGGGCCGCTGACGGTGGTGTGGCCATCAAGCTTGTACTTGACCTTCGAGTGGTAGGTCAGGCCTACCCGCGTGGTGTCGGTGGCTTGCACCAATACGCCGACGTTGAAGCCCAGTGCGGTGTCGTCACCCTTGATCTTTACGTTAGTGTCGCCGGCAGTCGGCAGCGTGGTCCGATCCGACTCCAGCACCCCGGAAATCCGGTTGATGGTCGGGCCAAAACCAATCGACACGCGATCATTGAACGCATAGCTGACAGTTGGCTGGAAGGTCATGACCTTCACTTCGCTCTTGCTGCCGAAGCCGCGGCCCTGGAAGCCGTTTTCATAGTCGGTCACCAGGCCGAACGGTGCATAAACACCGAAGCCGATGGCCCACTGATCGTTGAGTTTGTTGGTGTAGAAACCGAATGGCACCGCAGTAAAAGGAACCATGTCACCTTTGTTGGAACCGCGGGAGTTACCACCGGTATCGCTGATATCAGTGGAGGCATCAATCGCCGCAACACCACCGGTGATTTGCTGGCCATTGAGGCGGGACATACCGGCAGGGTTACCGTAGACAGTGCTTGCATCATCGGCAGAAGAGGAGCGACCTGCGAAACCCGTACCCATCCCGCTGACGCTCTGTTCGTTCAGTGCAAAACCGCTTGCGAACAGTTGGGAGGATGCCATGGCAACGGCGAGGCTAAGTGTGGTCTTGAGCATTACTTTTTTCATTATTAGAACTCCGTGGTGATCACCGCTGCGGAAAGTAACAATAATTTTAAGATCGCGCTATAGGCTGAAATGCAGGAGATAGAGCGGTTTTGTAGGACAATCCGACCAAAATTCGCGATTTTTGGCGAATCTTGCAAAATGCCCGGTCAGCAAACCACGTGATTCATGGGTGAAACACAGGTTTGCCAGGCTTGAGTGAAATCACGCAGCCGCCCTTGTGGATGAAAAATTTCTTTCCAGATACGCGCCATGGCCAAGACGTCACCCGGTTCCGGCAGTGCCGGACGGTGCTGTTCCACCAGTAGCCAGGCGATGGCCGTGGCATAGCGCAGGTTGACCGTCAGCTCAAGCTGGGGCGCGCTGAGGAACGCATGTTGGCTGGCCAGCCCGCGTACCAGGCTGGCGCGTTCCGGGTCCAGCGCCAGGTAGTTGTCCCATAAGGCGCGGTGACGGGGTTCGGTGATGCTGTACAGGCCGTGGCCGCGGCGGTCGTGCAAGGCGGAGCCGAGCTCCGATTGACTGGCGGCGATGCCCAGCAGCAGGGACTCAGCCGTTTGATCGTGTCGGCCCAGGTACATCAACGTCGGCCGGATCACATAACGACACAATTCGCTGGCGGCGATACCCATACAAGCCTCAATCCGTGGAAGTGGGCGACGGGCCTGAGAAAGGTGGGGGCTTGGCAGCTGTGGATCGGATCTCAGGCGCGTCGCAAGCGGATCATGCCGCTTGAGTTGAAGTGTAGTGTCATATTTGTGATGTAAAGGACTGTTTTTAAAACATCTTCGCTATGCAGTTATAACGGTTATATCTATTTGAACTTAGTGCAAAAGCTCAATGGCCGAATTCCAGGCAATAAAAAACCCTGTTTTTCAGACAGGGTTTTTTGTGTTTCAGCGACTCGGGTCGATCAGGCAACCAGTGCCTGACGGGTACGCTCGATCACGGCCTGCAGCGGTTCTGCGCTGGAGTATTGATCGGGGTACAGGCGTTCGCTGTGACGAGCGATGCCGTGTTCGTTGACCAGGGTGAAGCTGAAGCAGCCTTTGCGAGCGGCCATGATCAGGCAGTTCATTGGAGCAAAAGCGTTGGTGAGGGTGCGAATGGCATCCTGAGTGTGGATAGTCGACATATTATTGGTGTTCCTACAAATGACACGGTTAAGAACCGTGCAACGTTAAAACGTTCCAGTGACGTTGATCACCATTGATCGAACGAAGAACCCGACTGGAACAAAGCAGCCAGTTTGAAGCGCTGATAAGTTAGGCGCGCTTGGGCTGGCAGGTAGGTACTTAGGAGGGCAGGCAACACAACAGGGGCAAAGGTTCTGGGCCCGGGGTGAAGATCCTGATCAATTTGCAGGTTGGTTCGGTCAGAGTATTGAGACTTCGCGACACCCTTTGCTTGTTCAAAGGCAGTGTCGTCGCAAGTGATACCTGGAAACCATCGAGGTGGTCGATCCCGTGTTGTTCAGGGGAGTTGTTCGACCAGAATTGACTTTCAGCTTGGTACTAACGCCGCGGATAGTAACGGATTGAAACAGGGAAGGGAAGTGTGCTAGCCAAAAAACTTCAATCAGGCGCCCAGCAGGCCACGGTAGACCAGCACCGTGATCGCCGCCGCCAGCGAGCAACCCAGGGCATAGGCCGCCAATGTCAGGCGCATGGACCGACCGGTCTCGATCACGTTGATCACATCGCCCATGTCATCGATGCGACCTTCACCCAGTTCGATGCACAGGCACACGGCCGTGAAGGCGGCCGACAGCAGAATGGCAATGGCAAACAAGGCGCCGTCCGGCGACGGCAGGGCCGCGTTGATTCCCAGGGAAAGGGCGCAGATCGCCAGTAACAGCAGCGCGAACAGCAGAATGCCTTTCATCGACCCACCCACTGTTGTGCTGTAGGTCGGGCAGTGTGGCGAGCGCACAAAGTTTTGAAAAGTCCCGACCTGGCCTGTCGGTAACATTTTTGGCGGCGGTCGCTTCAAAAAACGCCGGCGATATAACCAATGGGTGGGTACTTGTGCACATTAGTTGCCGCATGTGTAACCGCGCTGTCAACTGCTTCGCTCAGCCGCCATTTGCCTGCAATGGAAATTTAAGTCAATGAAAAATCTGGCTTTTTTTTATTGGTGAAAAAATCGTCAGTTTGACTGCGGCCCCCATTCCATGGGGCTTTGCGCGAGTTAAAGGGGGGTTGTCCACTGAGTTATCCACAGCTTCTGTGGATTGTCCCGAGCGCTTGCTCTAGAACGGGCGTGCAGGGTTTTTTCAGCTTTACCTGTGCGAAAAAAAGAGTAGAGTGGCGCGCCTTCCGTTCTGTCCCACAGTGCTTTATGAAGTTTCGCTCAGTATCACCTTCTGTTACCGATACCCCTCAGACTGTTACCGCACCCAAGCGTTTCTCTATGAAAGTTGCCTTGTGGTTGCTCGACAGTCCACGCCTGGGTCACAACACCAACGTCAAACACTTTGCCGGACGTTTGCTCAAGCAGCCTGCCCGTGAAGGTGTGGTCGCGGCACAGAGCCGCCTGGGCCAATTGATGTGCCGTGAGTGCGGCAACGCCCGCGACCGTCGCATCGGCCACGACCTGTTGCGCCTGGCCGCCCGCGCTGGCGACCGCCGCGCCCAACGCGAACTCGGCCAGGTCGAAGACTGAGCTGTCCTCCAGCCCTGTGCTTGGTTAACCTTGCTCTTTTTCGGTAATGGCAGAAATGGCTATGGTTTTTGACTGGACCAGTATCGCCCTGGGCCTGGCGGGTGCCGCAGTGCCTTTATTGGCGGTGTGCTGGCAGATGCAGCGACGACTGACTGCGCGCATGGCCGGTTGGGAGCTGCTCGAAGAGCGCCTGGCCACTGCGCAACTGGCCCAGGAAGGCCTCGCCGCCCAGCTGGATGCCAGTCGCGACGAGATCAGCGACTTGAGCCAGGCCAACGCCGCCAAGCAGGCCGACCTGGCCGCCGTCCGCCGCGAAGTCGAGCTGCTGCAGATCGACCGCGACAACGCCCGTGACGCGGCCCACGCCTGGAACCTCGACCGCAGCGCCAAGGAAACCGAATTGCGTCGCCTCGATGCGCTGGCGGCGGCCTTGCGCGCCGAACTGCGCGAGCAACAGGACAGCCATCAGCAGCGCCTCGCCGACCTTCAGGGCTCGCGCGACGAGCTGCGTGCGCAGTTTGCCGAGCTGGCCGGCAAGATCTTCGATGAACGCGAGCAGCGCTTTGCCGAAACCAGCCAGGAGCGCCTGGGCCAGTTGCTCGACCCGCTCAAGGAACGCATCCAGTCGTTCGAAAAGCGCGTGGAAGAAAGCTATCAGAACGAGGCGCGCGAGCGCTTTTCCCTGGCCAAGGAGCTTGAGCGCCTGCAGCAATTGAACCTGCGTCTGTCAGACGAAGCCACCAACCTGACCCGCGCACTCAAGGGCCAGAAAACCCAGGGCAACTGGGGCGAACTGATCCTTGAGCGGGTGCTGGAGCACGCCGGCCTGGAGAAGGGCCGCGAGTACCTGACCCAGGTCAGCCTCAAGGGCCCGGATGGCGAGCGTTTCCAGCCTGATGTACTGATCATGTTGCCCGGTGACAAGCAGGTGGTGGTCGATTCCAAGGTCAGCCTGACCGCGTATCAGCAATTCGTCGCCGCCGATGATGAAGTGATCGGCCAGGCAGCGCTGAAGCAGCACGTGCTGTCGCTGCGCAATCATGTCAAAGGCTTGGCCGGCAAGGATTACAAACGCCTGGAGGGCCTGCACAGCCTGGACTTTGTCCTGCTGTTCGTGCCCATCGAAGCGGCATTTTCGGCGGCGCTGCAGGCCGAACCCAACCTGTTCCAGGAAGCTTTCGACCGGCATATCGTCATCGTCAGCCCGACTACCTTGCTCGCCACCCTGCGGGTGATCGACAGCCTGTGGAAGCAGGAACGCCAAAGCCAGAATGCCCGGGAGATCGCCGAGCGTGCGGGGTGGCTGTACGACAAGTTTGTACTGTTTATCCAGGATCTGGATGAAGTGGGCAACCGTCTGCAGCAGTTGGACAAGGCTTACAGTGCTGCGCGGAACAAGCTGACAGATGGACGCGGAAACCTGGTCAGCCGCACCGAGCAATTAAGACTGCTCGGTGCGCGAGCCAGCAAAAGCCTGCCGGCCGATCTGCTGGAGCGGGCGATGACCGACTCCGACGGTGTGGCGCACCTGCCCGAATGATTGCTGGCGATGGCGTCGGTAAAATCGGCGCCACGCTGGAGGCCCGCTTCGCCGGCAAGCCGGCTCCTAGAGGGGACTGAGTCGGGCCGGTTACAGCGGTAGGTGCCGGCTCAGCAGCGCCCGCAGGGCCGCGGGCTTGACCGGCTTGGCCAGGTAGTCCAACCCTGCCGCATGCACCTGGGCGACCATCTCCGGGCGGCCATCGGCGCTGATCACCACGCCGGGAATCGGCTCCGCCAGTTGCGCTCGCAGCCATCCCATCAGTTCGGTGCCGGTTTCGCCATGGTCGAGGTGATAGTCCACCAAGGCCAGTTGCGGGCGCACGCCCTCGGCGAGCAGCGCTGCGCATTGTGCCTGGTCGGTGGCGGTCCACACCTCGCAGCCCCAGCGCGTCAGCAGGCTGCGCATGCCGATCAGGATGCTTTCTTCATTATCCACGCACAGTACCTGCGCGCCGCTCAGCGGCAGGCCGTTTTCCGGCGCAGCCTTGATCTGCGGGCTGGCCTGGTTGCGCGCCAGCGGCACGCGCACACTGAACACGCTGCCCTTGCCTGGCCAGGAGCGCACGCTCAATCGGTGATCGAGCACCCGGCACAGGCCGTCGGCGATCGCCAGACCCAGGCCCAGGCCTTTTTCTGCACGGGTCTGGTGGCTGTCCAGGCGTTTGAATTCTTCGAAGATCACTTTCTGTTTGTCCAGCGGGATGCCGGGCCCTCGGTCCCACACCTCCAGGCACAGTTCGCCCTTGCGACGGCGTACGCCAAGCAGCACCGGGCCGTCGGCATAGCGGAAAGCGTTGGTCAGGAAATTCTGCAAAATTCGCCGCAGCAACTTGATATCACTGTCCACCCGCAATCGGCTGCCACGCAGTCGGAAGCGCAAGCCCTGCTCGTGGGCCAGCGCCTTGAATTCGGCGCCGAGGGTATCGAACAGCTCGTTGAGCACGAACGGCTGGCGTTGTGGATTGATCTTGCCGTTTTCCAGGCGCGAAATATCCAGCAAATCGCTGATCAAGTCTTCGGCGGAGCGCAGCGAACTGTCCAGGTGTTGCACCAGTTGCCGCGCTTCACTCGACAGGCCGTCGTGCTGGTGGGAGAGGGCGGCGGAGAACAGGCGCGCGGCGTTCAACGGCTGCATCAAGTCATGACTGACGGCGGCAAGAAAGCGTGTCTTCGACTGGCTGGCAGACTCGGCCACACCCTTGGCGTCGGTGAGCGCCACATTCAGTTGCGACAGCTCATGGGTACGCTCGGTGACCCGTTGCTCCAGGCCCTCGTTGGCTTCGGTGAGGGCCTGTTCGGCTTCGCGGAACGCAGTAATGTCGGTAAAACTCATGACGAAACCGCCACCGGGCATCGGATTGCCAATCAGCTCGATCACCCGCCCGTTCGGAAACAAGCGTTCGGACGTGTGCGCGCGGCCCTGGCGCATCCAGTGCAGACGGCGCGCCACATGCACCTCGGCCTCGCCTGGGCCACACAAGCCGCGCTCGGCGTTGTAGCGGATGATGTCGGCAATCGGCCGCCCCACGCTGATCAGCCCGTCCGGGTAGTTGAACAGCTCCAGGTAGCGGCGGTTCCAGGCCACCAGCTTGAGGGACTGGTCCACCACGCTGATGCCCTGGGTGATGTTCTCGATGGCGCCCTGCAGCAGGGCCCGGTTGAATTGCAGCACTTCGGAGGCTTCGTCGGCGATCCGTACCACGTCCTCCAGCTGCATTTCGCGCCCTTCGATGGCGGCTTTCACCACCGCACGCGTCGACGATGCACCGAGTACACCGGCCAGCAATCGCTCGGTGTGAGCGATCCAGTCGTTGTCGGCATTCTGGTTGGGGTTGAAGCCTTTTCCCTGCCGATAGGCAAAGCGGATAAAGCTCTGCTGGGCCCGCTCATCCCCGACGAAACGCGCGGCCAAACTGAGCAGGTCGCTGATTTGTACCGAGAGCATCGAACGGGCGCTGGCACGTTGGCTGATTTCCTGGCCAATGAAGCGCCCGGCCTGCCAGTGTTCCGACACGCGCGTGCGCGACAGCATCGACACCCACACAAACAGCGTGAAGTTACCCGCCAGCGAGAACACGGTGCCCAAGGTCAATGACGTCACGGACAAACCCAGCGGGTGCGAATGCATCCACGTCAGCCCAGGGAAAAGGCTGAGGGACCAGCCCAGGCTTTTCGCCGTCACCGGTAGGACCAGGGTGTAGAACCACAGGAAGGTGCCCGCCGCCAATCCGGCAAATACGCCGCGCCGGTTCGCCTGTTTCCAATACAGCGCACCGAGCATCGCCGGCGCCAATTGGGTCACGGCGGCAAAGGCGATCTGGCCGATGGTCGCCAGGCTGGCACTCGAGCCGAGCAAGCGGTAGCTGACATACGCCAGCAGCAGGATGATCACGATGCTGACCCGGCGCACCGACAGCATCCAGTGGCGGAACACTTCGAACGGCCGCTCGGCACTGGAGCGACGCAGCAACCACGGCAGCAGCATGTCGTTGGAGACCATGGTCGACAGCGCGATGCTCGCCACGATCACCATGCCGGTGGCCGCCGACGCACCGCCGATAAACGCCAGTACGGCGAGGGCCGGATGGGCTTCGGCGAGTGGCAGGCTGATGACATAGGAGTCCGGCATCACTGAGCCGGGCAGCATCATTTTGCCGCCGAGGGCGATAGGGATCACAAACAGGGCGGCGAGAATCAGGTAGGCCGGGAACACCCATTTGGCCAGGCGCAGGTCCTGCGGGTCGATATTCTCGACCACGGTGACGTGGAATTGCCGCGGCAAGCAGATGATCGCCATCATCGCCACGCCGGTCTGTACCACCATCGATGGCCAGTTGACGGTTTCTTTCCAGTATTCCTCCAGCCTCGGCGCGAGCATGGCCTGGCTGAACAAGTCGCCGAAACCGTCGTACAGGCCGTAGGTCACGAACGCGCCGACGGCGAGAAACGCGAACAGCTTGACCAGCGATTCAAAGGCAATCGCCAGCACCATGCCACGGTGGTGCTCCGTGGCGTCGAGGTTGCGCGTACCGAAGACGATGGTGAATAGCGCGAGCACCAGCGACACGATCAGTGCCGTGTCCTGGGCGCGGGTGCCCGTGGTGTCGGCACCCGCACCGATCAGCAGGTTGACGCCCAGCACGATGCCTTTGAGTTGCAGGGCGATATAGGGCAGCACGCCAACCAGGCAGATCAGGGCCACCACCACGGCCAGCGATTGGGATTTCCCGTAGCGTGCGGCGATAAAGTCGGCGATCGAGGTAATGTTTTCCTGCTTGCTGATCAGAATCATCTTCTGCAGCACCCAGGGTGCCAACACCAGCAGCAGCACGGGTCCCAGGTAGATCGGTAAAAACGCCCACAACTGTTCGGCGGCCTGGCCTACGGCGCCGAAGAACGTCCAGCTGGTGCAGTAGACCGCCAGCGACAGGCTGTACACCCACGCGCGCATGCGCGGTGGCAGCGGCGCACGGCGGCGGTCACCGTAGAAGGCGATGGCAAACATAATGGCCATATAGGCCAGGGCAACGGCGGCGATCAGCCCGCTGGACAGCGTCATGGTAACTCCGAGCATAAGAACACCCAGGCATTCCAGGCCCGGTTGGACAGTCTCGCATGATGCCTGGGGTTAGTCAGTGTCGACCAAGGTCGTGTGGGCGCTAATGTCGCAGGCAGTGATCAACGTGGCGGCAGGGTTTTCTGGCGCAGGATGTAGATCGTCACCAGCACGGCGCTGGTCAGCATGAAACCACGGGCCCACGGCAGCGGCACCAGGTAGCAGGAGACACCGATGCTCAGCCACATCAAGCCAATGGCGTAGACCTTGCCTTTGAGCGGGATGCCATTGCCGTCGAGGTAGTCCTTGATCCACGGACCCAGGCGCGGGTGTTCCACCAGCCAGTGGTAGAAACGCGGGGAGCTTCGGGCGAAGCAGGCGGCGGCGAGCAGCAGGAAGGGCGTAGTCGGCAGCACCGGCAGGAAGATGCCGATGACGCCCAACGCTACGCTGAGCCAGCCGATGGCCAGCAGCAGGTAGCGCAGGAGCAGCGAGCGATTGCCCATGGGTGTCACGGGCAACTGACTCAGTGGTGACGTGGCTTGAGGATCGCCGGTTTTTCGTCGGGGGCGTTGCACAGCAGGTACAGCGCGGTCAGTGCTTCGGGGATCTGTACGATCATGTCGTCCATCAGGTTGGCGTCGGCGGCGATGTCGGAGAATTCCGGCTGATCGTCGAACAGGCCCGAACCGACCATGATCGGCAGCAGCATTTCGCTGACTTCTTCCTCGGCGGTTTCGAACCAGGCAGCTTCGCGCAGGAACACACCTTCCATGAAACCGATGCACCAGCCGCGCAGGTCGGAGTCATCCGGCTCTTCGCCCAGGTCCAGGTCGCACGGCAACTCGAATTCCTCGTCGGAGGCCAGCTGGCGACCGATATGGGCCTTGAGGGCGAGCAGGGTCGATTCGATTTCTTCGCGCTGGGCCGCGTCGGTGTAGTGCGGCTCTTCGGCGAACAAGGCGTCGATCCACTCACGGTCCGGCACGGCTTCGGAGCAGATGGACAGGGCGGTCAGGTAGCCGTGGGCGGCCACGTAGTCCAGCGCCTCGTCATGCAGCTCATCGGCGTCGAGGAAGGCTTGCAGGCGGGTTAGTTGCTCAGCGAAGGACATTGAAGGGCTACCTTGGGAATAAACGATGCTGAATTCTAGGCTTTCTTGAGCGCCCAGGCCAGCTGCAAGGCATATTTGCCGGGTTTTAGAGACGGGCGTCTATTCGTCAGTCGCGCCCTTTGCCGAGTGTCGCTCGGGTATACTGCCGCGTTTTGTGATGCCCCTGCAGGTTAGGCGCCCGTCCGCGAAAACTTCGCTTACGGATTATTCTCCGTGAAAACGTATTTTTTCGGCCAGCCTGTACAGAGGGATTTCGGCACTATTTGGAGTTTTACATGCTCGAGCAGGCTCAACGCGTCCTCAAGGACATCTTCGGCTACGACAGTTTTCGTGGCCGCCAGGGTGCGATCATTGAGCGCGTGGCCAGTGGCGGTGACGCGCTGGTCCTGATGCCTACCGGCGGCGGCAAATCGTTGTGCTTCCAGGTACCGGCGCTGTTGCGCAACGGCCTGGCCGTGGTGGTGTCGCCGCTGATCGCGTTGATGGACGACCAGGTGGCGACCCTCGAAGAACTTGGCGTCGCCGCCGCCTCCCTGAACTCCACCCTCAGCGCCGAGCAGCAGCGCGACCTGGCCGCCCGCATCAAGCGCGGTGAAGTCAAGATGCTCTACCTGGCCCCCGAGCGCCTGGTGCAGCCGCGCATGCTGGCGTTTTTGCAGAGCCTGGAAATCGCGCTGTTTGCCATCGATGAAGCCCACTGCGTGTCGCAATGGGGGCATGATTTCCGTCGCGAGTATCTGCAGCTGGGCCAATTGGCGGAGCTGTTCCCTGACGTGCCGCGCATCGCCCTGACCGCCACCGCCGACAAGCGCACCCGCGAAGAGATCGTCGAGCGCCTGCATTTGCAGAATGCCGAGCGCTTCCTCTCGAGCTTCGACCGCCCGAACATCTTCTACCGCATCGTACCCAAGGAGCAGCCGCGCAAGCAGTTGCTGGCGTTCCTCTCCGAGCGGCGCAGCGATGCGGGCATCGTGTACTGCCTGTCGCGCAAGAAGGTCGATGAGGTCGCCGCGTTCCTCTGCGAACAAGGTTACCCGGCGCTGCCCTATCACGCCGGCCTGCCGAATGATTTGCGTGCCTACCACCAGAAGCGCTTCCTCAACGAGGAAGGCCTGATCATGGTGGCGACCATCGCGTTCGGCATGGGCATCGATAAATCCAACGTGCGCTTCGTGGCGCACATGGATCTGCCCAAGTCCCTCGAGGCGTATTACCAGGAAACCGGACGTGCCGGCCGTGATGGCCTGCCGGCGGATGCCTGGATGGTCTATGGCCTGCAAGATGTGGTGATGCTCAAGCAGATGCTGCAGAACTCCGAAGGCGATGAGCGCCACAAGCGCCTGGAGCAGCACAAGCTCGACGCCATGCTCTCGCTGTGTGAAGAAACCCGCTGCCGTCGCCAGACGCTGCTGGCATACTTCGACGAGGATATGCCCGAGCCGTGCGGCCACTGCGACAACTGCGTCGACGGCGTGCAGACCTGGGACGCCACCGAGCCTGCGCGCCAGGCGTTGTCGGCGATCTACCGCACCGGCCAACGCTACGGCGTCGGTCACCTGGTGGATGTGCTGCTGGGCAAGGACAACGAAAAGGTGCGCAGCTTCGGCCACGAGAAACTGTCGGTCTACGGCGTCGGCAAGGCCCGCGCCGAGGGCGAGTGGCGCTCGCTGTTCCGGCAGATGGTCGCGCGCGGCCTGGTGGATATCGACCTGGAAGGCTATGGCGGGCTGCGCCTCAACGACAGTTGCCGGCCATTGCTCAAGGGCGAAGTGAGCCTGGAGCTGCGACGCGATCTCAAGCCGCAGACCACCGCCAAGAGCAGCACCAGCCAGGCCAGCCAACTGGTGCGCGGCGAAGAGCGCGAGCAGTGGGAAGCCTTGCGCACCCTGCGGCGCAAACTGGCGCAGGAACACAGTGTGCCGCCGTACGTTATTTTCCCCGACTCGACCCTGCTGGAAATGCTGCGCGAGCAGCCCACCACGATGGCCGAAATGGCGCGGGTCAGCGGTGTCGGCGCGCGCAAGCTGGAGCGTTACGGCCAGGCCTTCCTCGAAGTGCTCGGCGGCCAGGCCGAAGCCCCCAAGGAAGTTGCCGATATTCGCCACGAACTGATCAGCCTGGCGCGCGCCGGGATGACTCCGATCCAGATCGCCGGCCAGCTGCAGTGCTCGGAAAAAAATGTGTACACCTTGCTGGCCGAGTCCATCGGCAAGCAACAGTTGTCGCTGGAGCAGGCGCTGGATTTGCCGGAGGATCTGCTTGGTGAAATCCAGGATGCCTTCCTCGACGGAGAAGGCGAATTGCCACCGGTTGCCGAGATCGCGCCGCTGTTTACCGGGCGTGTTCCGGAGGGCGTTTTGTACTGCGTACGCGCCGCGTTGCAGTCTGAATTCGAAATTTAGTGCGTTGATTATGACAATGTAACGAATCAGTACATAGCAACTCTTGCCTACTGGCATGGCTCATGCTTAGCTGACTAATAATTAGCCACACTTTATTTTCAGTCTAAACCATGAGTTTTTTATGCCGTTAACCGATCAACACCGTTTTGGCATGCAACTGGCGCAAATGTCCCGAGGTTGGCGCGCCGAGTTGGACCGCCGTTTGGCGGGGCTGGGCCTGTCCCAGGCGCGCTGGCTGGTGCTGCTGCACCTGGCCCGTTTCCAGGACGCGCCGACGCAACGCGAGCTGGCGCAAAGCGTCGGCGTCGAAGGGCCGACACTCGCACGCTTGCTCGACAGCCTGGAAGGCCAGGGTTTGGTGCAACGCCAAGCCGTCGTGGAAGATCGTCGTGCCAAACGCATTTTGCTGTGTGACACCGCCCGCCCCCTGATCGAACAGATCGAGACCATCGCCACCGCCCTGCGCCATGAGTTGTTTGTGGGTGTGGACGAAGCTGACTTGAGCGTGTGCATGCGCGTGCATGGGCACATCCTGGCAAACCTGGAAAAGTCCTGACCTCCAGAAACGACAGCCCCCCGTAGGAACCGGCTTGCCGGCGATGAGGCCCTGGAGCCATGCGGTGAATATCCGCTGCCATCGCCGGCAAGCCGGGCGCCTCTGAAGTGCGTGTCAGAACGTCTGCCCCAGGTTCAGGTACACCGCTTTCTGATTGTCATCGTTGAACCCGTAGCTGAAATTCAGCGGCCCCAACGGTGTGTCAAAGCCGAGGAAAATACTCGCCGCGTTGATATAGCCACTGTCGAACTCATTGTCGTTGTTCCACGCCCGGCCGCGTTCCAGCGACGCCCCCAGGTACAGCGGGAAATCCAGCGGCAGGTACGAGCGTGGCGTCAACCTGCGGTAGTACACGGCACGCATCAGGCTGATGTTCTGTCCCGAGATCGCATCCTGGCGAAAGCCCGATAGCTGCCGTGCACCGCCGAGCAGGAAGCTGGAAATCACCACGTCCGAATCATCCAGGGTGCGCCCGTAGCGACCGCCCAGCACCAGCGTGTCCGGGCCGTGGCTCATGGCCTTGTCCAGCTTGAATTCCCATTGGCGATAGCGCTGGTCCGAGCCCAGCCCCGGTTCGAATTCGCGGTAGGCCAGGCCGATGTCTTCGCCGGTATGGGGGAAGTACACGTTGTCCAGGGAATCGAAGGAGTACTTCAGTTCATAGAAGCCTTCGCTGAAGCTTACGCTGGGCAAGCTGCGATCGCCGATGCGCACATCGGCCTTGCCCCAGGCTTCGCCGACGCCGAAGCGGATCTCGCCGCTGTTGCCGATCTGGCGCCCCACGTTCAGGCCGAAGCCGTAGCGTTCCAGGCGGTATTCGGAGATCGGGTCGTTGTCCAGGATCAGTTCGACATTCTGTGCCTGGGCACTCAGGTAGGGGGCGACGAAGTAGCGCGACCCGGTGTCCATCGGCTGGTAGAACTCGCTGTACAGCTCCTGGCGATCACCGATCTGCACGCGCGTCAGCCATTCGGCGCCGAGACGGTTGATGCCATTCATGCGGTAGCTGGCGCCGAGGTTGAAGGCGCTGTCGCCGCGCATGTCGTCCGACAGGTTCAGGCCCAGGCGCAGGTAGTCGGTGCCGCTGCGCTTGCCGCGTGCGCTGATCACCAGGGTGTTGTCCTGGCCTTTCTTGACCACGCGGTATTGCACCTGCTCGAAGTAATCCAGGCCGTACAGGGTGCCCATGTCGGTTTGCAGGCGGCCCAGGTTCAGCGGCTCGCCCAGCGGTTGGCGGATGTAGTAGCGGATCACGTCGTCGCTGACTTTCGAGTCGTTCTCCACGTTGATCGCGGTGATGACCGGGGTGCGCTCGCCCGGCGTGCGCGCGGCCACCAGCTGCGGGTCGATCGGCTCGGCCGGGCGCAGGTGCGCCAGGCGCACATCGAGGGCACGGGTGGCGCGGTAGCCGGCGTCGATCATGTCCTTGGCCCGGCCGAAGTCGGTCACGCCATAGGCGGCCAGCGGCGGCTGGATCAGCACATCCTTGGGGTGCAGGGCCTTGAGTTGTTCTTCGGAGTTGCGTCGGGTCATCAGGGTGATGGACTGGTTGAGCACGTCCACCACCGTGGCCAGTTGCTTGCGCGAGCGCAGCGGGGTGCCGATGTCCACGACGATGGCGATGTCCACGCCCATTTCCCGTGCCACGTCCAGCGGGATGTTGTCAGTCATGCCGCCGTCCACCAGCAGCCGGCCGTCCAGTTCCACCGGGGCGAACACCGCCGGGATCGACATGCTGGCGCGGATCACCTGGGGCAGATGGCCTTTGCTGAACACCACCTTTTCACCGGTGGTGATGTCGGTGGCCACGGCGCGAAAGGGGATCGGCAGCTTGTCGAAATTACGCGTATTGCTGCTGTGGGCGAACATGCTTTCCAGCAGCAGCGCCAGGTTCTGGCCCTGGATCACCCCGAGGGGCAGGCCGAGGCTGCCGTCATCGCGAAAGCTCAGTTTCTGCTTGACCAGGAAATCACGGTCATCCTGCTTGCGCCGGAACGGCACGTCTTCACGCGGTGGCGCGTCGGACAGGGCCTGCTGCCAGTCGATGCCGAGCGCGAGTTTTTCCAGCTCGTCGATCTTGTAGCCCGATGCATACAGGCCGCCGATGACGGCACCCATGCTGGTGCCGGCAATCGCATCGATATGGATGCCTTGTTCTTCCAGTGCCTTGAGCACGCCGATGTGGGCGAGGCCACGGGCGGCGCCGCCGGACAGCACCAGGCCGATTTTCGGGCGTGGCGTTTCGAGGGCGTCGGCGAGAAGAGGGAGCAGGCACAGGAACAGGCAGGACAACAGGCGGCGCATCATGAATCTCGAGGCTGGGCGATAAAGGCCGGTATTATAGCCACCCGATCCGCCGAGCCCGTTACGTCAGGAGCCTCTCAAATTATGTCCGCTGATAAACCCGAGATTGTCATCACCTACTGCACCCAGTCCAGTGGCTGCTGCGCGCCGCATGGCTGGCGCAGGAACTGTTGAGTACGTTTGCCGATGACTTGGGCAAAGTTTCGCTGGAACCGGCCACGGGCGGAGCGTTTCGCATCACCTGCGAGGGCGTGCAGATCTGGGAGCGCAAGTCGGACGGGGGCTTCCCCGAGGCCAAGGTGCTCAAGCAGCGCGTGCGCGACCAGATCGACCCACAGCGCGACCTCGGGCACAACGAGCGCAAGCCCTGACAGTCACCGCCACTGCAGGGCGGTGACTGGTGCCGGCAACTATTTGGCGGCCATTTTGCTCTTGATGAAGCCTACGACCCAGGTCAGCACCAGGCCGCCGATACCGCCACCGAGGATATTGCCGCCGACTGCCGCGACATCCAGCGCTTCGCCGCTGCTGGTGCCGGTCAGTGCCGCGACTATCTGGCCCAGTACCAGTCCGCCCACGCCGCCGATCAGTGTATTGAGCCCGGTGCCCAGGCCCTCTTTGGTCATGCCGGCGATGTTGCCGCCGATGGCGCCGCTGATGATCTGCACCAGCAAGCTGATGAACATTTCCATGATGAAACCCCTGCATAGCGTTAATCGAGTGACCTCTCGCTTGCAGCAACTTCAAGCATCAGGGCTGTCGTCGAGGAGTCTTTATCCGTTGAACGACGACAAACTGTTGCGGATGACCAGAGTATAGATCAGGCACTCGCTGCGGGCTGTTTGGCCTGGCTGGCGCTGCCCATCAACCCGGACAGCACGATGGCGACGATGATCAGCGCGCCGCCCATCAGCATGCGCAGTGTCGGGGTTTCGGCGAACAGCAGCCAGGCCACGGTGATGCCGTACACCGGTTCCATGGCAAATACCACGGAGGCGGTGCGCGCCTTGATCACTGCGAGGCTGGCGACGAACAGGCTATGGGCCAGGCCGGTGCAGAACACGCCGAGCAGGCCGATCCACAGCCAGTCCAGCGCGCGAACCTCGGCCAACCCCGGCGCCGCCACGGGCAGCAGGCAGGCCGCGACTACCAGGTTCTGGCACAGCGCCGCCTGCACCGCCGGAATCCGCCCGGAGCTGGCGCGATTGTTCAGCGACAGCAACGAGAACAGCAACCCCGAGACGATCCCCCAGAGCAGGCCGCCGGTGGCTTCGCTGGCGAGATTGAAATCCGGTGTCACCAGCACCAGGCCGACGGTGACCAGCGCCACCAGCAGCACTTCATTGGCGCGAATGCGCTCGCGGAAGATCAGCCCCTCGAGGATCACGGTAAACGCCGGGAACGCGGTGAACCCAAGGGTTGCCACCGCCACGCCAGCCACCTTCACCGCGATGAAAAACGTCACCCAATGCGCGGCCAGCAGCACGCCGCTGATCACCAGCCGGCGCCAGTCGCGCAACGCCAGGCGCTTCCAGGTGGTGTTGCTGGCAAAGCGCGCAAACACTGCCAACGCCAGCACCGCAAACGCGGCACGGCCGAACACGATGATGGCGGGTGAAGCGGCCGCCAGTTTGCCGAATACGCCGGTGAGGCCAAACATCAATGCGCCTATATGCAGGGCGCTGAGGGCTGAGCGGGGAGTCATTGCGATCCTTGAAACCAACGGGAGTGACAGGTTCGCAGTCTAGAGGGTTGCGGGCGAGGGTGTCTGTCGTGGGGCTCGCGATTTATAGCGCAGGACTCTCGCCCACGCGCAAGGCGGTGGGGGAAGCGCCAAATTCACGCAGCATCGCCGCCGCGAAGGCACTCTGCGACGCATAGCCGACGCGCGCGGCTATCTCGCCGATCGCCAGTGGCGTCTCGCGCAGCAGGCCCAGGGCCTTGTGCAGGCGGCGGCTGCGGATGTAGTCCATCGGCGTCTGCCCACACTCGGCGACGAATCGCGCGTGCAGGCGCGCCACCGACAGCTCGGCGATACGGGCCAGATCGGCGACTTGCAGCGGGTGCGCCACGTGTCGCTCGATATGCGCATTGAACGCCGCATACGGCAGGCGCCGGCCCGGCAGCGGTGGCGCAAGGGAATGATTGAGGCTGGCCAGCAGCAATACCGCGCCTTGCTGGACGATCAGCGGATCGTCCACCGGGCTGTGCGCCAGCCATTGCACCAGTTGATGTTGCCGCGAGTCGAGGGCCAGGCGCGCGGGCTGGTCGAGCAGGCGGCGGCTGGCGTCCGCATGCTCGCCCAGGGATTGCAGCAGCCAATGTTCGGTGGGCACATCCAGCACCAGGCACCGGCTGCCATCACGACTGCCGCACGCGTGGTGGGCGGAGAAGGGCAGCACCATCACGCTGCTTTCGCGCACCTGGCTGCCACGGCCATCCACTTCCAGGTCCAGGTGCCCGGACAGGCCGAACACCAACTGCGCGTGGTCATGGCTGTGGGCGAGCGGTGCTTCGAGGTAGTGGCGCAGCGTGAGGGCGGCTCTCATCGCGGTCTCCAGGGTTGCAGCGTGCCAGTCTACAACGCTTTGCGGCGCGCCGGCGCTGTCATCAGAGTGACGCACGACTGTCATGGGCTATTAATCGCCAGGGCGCAAGCTCGCGAAAACACCGTCGAGGGATGCCCATGACCAGTGCCGAGTTCGCCAAGCCCAGCCGCAAGCAACGGGTTCGTACCCTGTGGATTTCTGATGTGCACCTGGGCACTCGGGATTGCCAGGCCGAACATTTGTCGCAGTTCCTCAAGGGGTATCACGCCGACAAGGTGTACCTGGTCGGCGATATCATCGATGGTTGGAAAATGCGCGGTGGCATGTATTGGCCGCAGGCCCATACCAACGTGATCCGCCGCCTGTTGACCATGGCCAAGCGCGGTACCGAAGTGATCTACGTCACCGGCAACCATGACGAATTCCTGCGCCGCTATTCCAAGCTGATCCTGGGCAACATCCAACTGGTGGACGAGGCCGTGCATGTCACCGCCGATGGTCGTCATTTGCTGGTGATCCACGGCGACCAGTTCGATGTGATCACTCGGTATCACCGCTGGCTGGCGTTCCTCGGCGACTCGGCCTACGAGTTCACCCTCACCCTGAACCGCTGGCTCAATCACTGGCGTGCGCGTTATGGCTATGGCTACTGGTCGTTGTCGGCGTACCTCAAGCACAAGGTCAAGACCGCGGTGAGTTTCATCAGCGATTTCGAAGAAGCCATCGCCCATGAAGTGACCAAGCGCGAGCTGCACGGCGTGGTGTGTGGGCATATCCACCATGCGGAGATTCGCAAGGTGGGCGAGGTGGACTACCTCAATTGCGGGGATTGGGTGGAGTCGTGCACGGCGTTGATCGAGCACTGGGATGGGAGTATCGAGTTGTATCGGTTGGCGGATGCGCAGGCGAAAGAGGCGCAGCTCAAGGCTGAAATGGTTGCGGGCTAAGGGCCCGACACCTTCCACCTGTGGGCGCTGGCGTGCCGGCGATAGCGGTGTTCAGTCAGCTTGTTCAGTGACTGATACACCGCCATCGCAGGCACGCCAGCTCCTACAGTTTGAGTCGGTCTCGTCAGTTGCAGACGTCGGCGATGGCTTCGGCCAGCAGCGTCAAGCGCGTGGCATCGATGCCCGCGACGTTAGCCCGGCCCGAACTCACCATGTACACGCTGTGTTTCTCGCGCAGCTGTTTCACCTGCTCTGCACTCAGGCCGGTATAGGAAAACATCCCGCGCTGTGTGCCGATGTGCGCGAACCGCGCCGACAGGCCATGGGGCGCCAATGCTTCCACCAGCCCGGAACGCAGGTGTGCAATGCGTGAACGCATGGCTTCGACCTCGTCGCTCCAGCGTTTTTTCAGCTCGGCATCCCCCAGGATCGTCGCGACCACCGCCGCGCCATGATCCGGCGGCGTCGACCAGAGGTTGCGTGCGATATTCGCCAGTTGGCTGCGCACATCCGTCAGCTTCTCGGCATCCGCCGCGCACACGATCAACGCGCCGACGCGGTCGCTGTACAGGCCGAAGTTCTTCGAGCAGGAGCTGGTGACCAGGACTTCCGGCAACTCGGCCGCAAACAGGCGCACCGCCCAGGCATCCTGCTCCAGGCCGTCGCCGAAGCCCTGGTAGGCGAAGTCGATCAGCGGCAGCAGCTGGCGCTCGCGTACGATCTGCAGGACCTGGCGCCAGTCATCCTGGGACAGGTCGAAACCCGTCGGGTTGTGGCAGCAGGCGTGCAGCAGCACCACGTCGCCCTTGGGAATGGTGGCGAGGGTCGCCAGCATCGCCGCCACATCCAGGCGGTTGTCGGTGCCCACGTAAGGGTAATGACTGACCTTGAGGCCGGCCTTGGCGAAGATGGTTTCGTGGATCGGCCAGGTCGGGTTGCTCAGCCACACGCCGCGGCCGGGCAGGCTGTGGGCGATGAAGTCGGCACTCAGGCGCAGGGCACCGGTGCCGCCCGGCGTCTGGGTCGCACCGGCGCGGCGGGCGTGGATCAGGGCCGAATCGGCGCCGAGTACCAGGGCGCTGATCAGCGTGCCGAAGGCCGCGTTGCCATGGCCGCCGATGTAGGTCTTGGTGGTCTGGGTGTCGACCAGGCGCTGCTCGGCGAGCTTCACCGAGTGCGGAATCGGCGTCAGGCCCTGGTCGTCCTTGTACACGCCCACGCCGAGGTCGAATTTGTTCGGGTTGGGGTCCTGGGCGTACAGGTCCATCAGCCCGAGGATCGGGTCGCCGGGCACACGGCCAATGGCATCGAAGTGCATTACTTGCGGCCCTCGGCGTCCTTGGCCACTTCGTCGGTGCGCGCGGCCATGATGAAGTCATTGCGGTGCAGGCCCTTGATGGAGTGGCTCCACCAGGTCACGGTGACCTTGCCCCATTCGGTCAGCAGGCCTGGGTGATGGCCTTCGGCTTCGGAGATTTCACCCATGGCGTTGGTGAAGGCCAGGGCAAACTTGAAGTTCTTGAACAGGAAGACCTTCTCCAGTTGCATCACGCCGTCGCGCACTTCGATGTTCCAGTCGGGAATCTGCTTGAGCAGCACCGGCAGTTCTTCATCGCTGACTTGTGGAGCGTCGGCGCGGCAGGCTTCGCAATGGGCTTGGTTCAAGGTGGTCATGGGGGTGTCCTGAATTCGAATGTATGAAGGTCAGTAGCGTTACCCTAAAGCAACGCGCGGCCAGGGAACAGACTCACCTGGCCTCAAGATGTAAGGTTCAAGCAGCCTTGGGCTTTGGCGGGAATTTCGGTGCATGCAGACCCAGCTGCATCCCGCGTTCGACCATGCCCATGATGTCTTCCTGCGCCACGTCGAACAGGCGCTTCAGGTCCGGCAGCACGAAGTACAACGGCTGCAGGATGTCGATGCGGTACGGCGTGCGCATCGCTTCCAGTGGGTCGAAGGCTTGGTGCTCGGGCTCGGACGACAGGCTGTACACCGTCTCCTTGGGCGACGACAAAATACCGCCACCGTAGATGCGCAGGCCGGCGGGCGTATCCACCAGGCCGAACTCGATGGTCATCCAGTACAGGCGCGCCAGGTACACGCGCTGCTCTTTGGTGGCCGCCAGGCCGAGCTTGCCGTAGGTGTGGGTGAATTCGGCGAACCAGGGGTTGGTCAGCAACGGGCAGTGACCAAAGATCTCGTGGAAAATATCCGGCTCTTGCAGGTAGTCCAGCTCTTCGCGGGTACGAATAAAGGTCGCCACCGGGAACTGCTTGTTGGCGAGCAATTCGAAAAAGGTCTGGAAGGGGATCAGTGCGGGGACCCGGGCGACTTGCCAGCCTGTGGTCTCGGCCAGCACTTTATTGATCTCGCCCAATTGCGGAATGCGGTCCAGTGGCAGGCCGAGCTTGTGGATGCCGTCCAGGTATTCCTGGCAGGCGCGGCCTTCGATCACTTTCAACTGGCGCGTGATCAGGGTGTTCCACACCGCGTGTTCTTCCGGCGGGTAGTGGATAAAACCTTGCGCATCGGGCTCGCGGGCCACGTATTGCGTCTGCTTCATACGGCTCTCCTGCTAGGCATTCGTTCTTGTTATGTCCTGCGATGCCTCTATTGATACCGAGGCGCGGCGCCGATGCCATCCACTCGCGGCAGCGATCTGTAGGAAAACTTACCGAATTATGTAAAGTATTCGTTACGCTTGTGGGCCGGTGGCGTCGGCGGGCTGTAAAAAGGCCGGTGACTGTCACATAATCTTGACGACTATCTGCGCCCAGCGGCAAAAACACGCGGCGCTTCCCCACTCTTCGGGCCTTTTCATGCGTATCAAAGTGCACTGCCAGAACCGCATCGGCATCCTGCGGGACATCCTCAACCTGCTGGTGGAATACGGCGTCAACGTCGCCAAGGGCGAGGTCGGCGGCGAGCATGGCAACGCCATCTACCTGTATTGCCCGAACCTGGTGAACATGCAGTTCCAGGCGTTGCGCCCGCAGTTCGAGGCGATTGCCGGGGTGTTTGGCGTCAAGCGGGTCGGGCTGATGCCCAGCGAGCGGCGGCATATGGAGCTCAATGCCTTGCTCGGCGCCCTGGAGTTTCCGGTGCTGTCGATCGACATGGGCGGTTCCATCGTCGCCGCCAACCGTGCGGCGGCGCAGTTGCTCGGGGTGCGGGTGGATGAGGTGCCGGGGATTCCGCTGTCGCGCTACGCCGAAGACTTCGACTTGCCCGAGTTGGTGCGCGCGAGCAAATCGCGGATCAATGGCCTGCGGGTCAAGGTCAAGGGTGACGTGTTCCTGGCGGATATCGCGCCGCTGCAATCTTCCGAGCACGATGACAGCGAGGCCATGGCCGGGGCCGTGCTGACCCTGCACCGCGCCGACCGCGTGGGCGAGCGTATCTACAATGTGCGCAAGCAAGAGCTGCGCGGCTTCGACAGTATTTTCCAAAGCTCCAAGGTCATGGCCGCGGTGGTGCGTGAAGCCCGGCGTATGGCGCCGCTGGATGCGCCTCTATTAATAGAAGGCGAAACCGGCACCGGCAAAGAGCTGCTGGCGCGTGCCTGTCACCTGGCCAGTCCGCGCGGGCAGTCGCCGCTGATGGCGCTCAATTGCGCCGGTCTGCCGGAGTCCATGGCCGAAACCGAACTGTTCGGCTACGGTCCCGGTGCGTTTGAAGGTGCGCGGGCCGAGGGCAAGCTCGGGCTGCTGGAGTTGACGGCGGGCGGTACATTGTTTCTCGATGGTGTCGGTGAAATGAGCGCGCGGTTGCAGGTGAAATTGCTGCGTTTTCTGCAGGACGGTTGCTTTCGCCGGGTCGGCAGTGATGAAGAGGTGTACCTGGATGTGCGCGTGATCTGCGCCACCCAGGTGGATTTGTCCGAACTGTGTGCCCGGGGCGAATTCCGCCAGGACCTGTATCACCGCCTCAATGTGCTGTCCCTGCATATCCCGCCGCTGCGCGAATGCCTGGATGGCCTGGCGCCGCTGGTCGAGCACTTTCTCGATCAGGCCAGCCGCCAGATTGGCTGCCCGCTGCCCAAGCTGGCGCCTGCCGCGATGGATCGCCTGAGCCACTACCACTGGCCGGGCAACGTGCGGCAGCTGGAAAACGTGCTGTTCCAGGCGGTGTCGTTGTGCGAGGGCGGCACGGTCAAGGCTGAGCATATTCGCTTGCCGGATTACGGCGTGCGTCAGCCGCTTGGCGATTTCTCCCTGGAGGGCGGCCTGGAAGAGATCGTTGGACGCTTTGAGAAGGCAGTACTGGAAAGCCTGTATGCCGAGCATTCCAGCAGCCGGCAACTGGGCAAGCGCCTGGGGGTGTCCCACACCACCATCGCCAATAAGTTACGCGATTACGAAATTCTCAAGACCGACAAGTAACTACCTGACACAACTGGGTCAAAATGTGGGAGCGGGCTTGCTCGCGAATGCGGTGGATCAGTCACCTTATGTGCTGGCTGACACAGCGCCTTCGCGAGCAAGCC
>NZ_JASCPP010000270.1:0-302 GCF_029959745.1 Pseudomonas sp. PS01298
GTCGAGCCCCGGCGAGGCCGCGAAAGCGGTGGGTCAGGCACTAAATTCATTGGCAATGCCGCCGCCTTCGCGGCCTCGCTGGGGCTCGACGGCTCCCACATTTGGTCTTTGGGGCGGCGGATTATTGGGGGTAACTCAGGGCTGCTTGCGGTAGTAACCGGTCAGGTAATCCGGGCTTTCCGGCGCTGAGTTATATTCGATTACGGCAGGCCGGTCGCCGATTCCCTGTGGGAGCCGTCGAGCCCCGGCGAGGCCGCGAAAGCGGTGGGTCAGGCGCGAAATTGATTGGCAATGCCGCCGCC
>NZ_JASCPP010000271.1:0-297 GCF_029959745.1 Pseudomonas sp. PS01298
GTATATGGGTTGGCTGAACTACCGCCATCGCTGCCTCGCTCTGGCTCGAGAGCTCCCACATCCGAGCAGCAGGTTCGAGCTGCATGCAATCGCACAACGCACACCTATCCACTGTGGGAGCTGGCTTGCCTGCGAAGGCGGGGTGTCAGTCGGTACATGGGTTGGCTGAACCACCGCCATCGCTGCCTCGCTCTGGCTCGAGAGCTCCCACATCCGAGCAGCAGGGTCGAGCTGCATGCAATCGCGCAGCGCACACATATCCCCTGTGGGAGCTGGCTTGCCTGCGAAGGCGGGGTG
>NZ_JASCPP010000272.1:0-292 GCF_029959745.1 Pseudomonas sp. PS01298
CGTGCAGTTCGGCGGGTATGGCGCCGTGATCCCGGTGGTGCTGGTGTGCCTGATGTATGTCGGCTTTTCGGCCAGCGGTTCATTGCTGGCGGGGCAGGCGGTAGCGCAGTTGCTGCACGTCGAAGACTGGGTCGGCATTGTGCTGTTTGCCGGGTTGATCATGGTGTTCACCGTCTTCGGCTACCGCGGCATCCACGGCATCGGGCGCGTGGCCAGTGTGTTGGGGGTGGTGGCCTTCATCTACCTGTTCTACAAGCTGCTGGCGGGCAACGACGTGGGTGCCCTGCTGGGC
>NZ_JASCPP010000273.1:0-292 GCF_029959745.1 Pseudomonas sp. PS01298
TTGCAGCCCTTGACCACCCCCATCACGTTGATCGCGATCTGCCACTCCCAATCCTCCAGCGACAGCTCGGCGAAGAACCCACACGAGGCCACGCCCGCATTGTTGACGATCACATCAATGCCGCCCAGCTTCACCTCGCAGGCCTGGGCAAACGCGGTGAGCTGGCTGTAGTCGCGCTCGTCTCAGCGCTGGATAAAAACCTCGCCACCGGCCTCTCGCACCAGCCTGATGGTTTCCTGCAAGCCCGGCTCACTGACGTCCGACAAGGCCAACTGCCACCCCTCACGGGCCC
>NZ_JASCPP010000274.1:0-283 GCF_029959745.1 Pseudomonas sp. PS01298
GCCCCAGCGAGGCCGCGAAGGCGGCGGCATTGCCAATGAATTTAGTGCCTGACCCACCGCTTTCGCGGCCTCGCCGGGGCTCGACGGCTCCCACAGGGAATCGGCGGTGTCGGCCTCGATACCGACCTGGCGTAAACAACCACAACCCACGATGCGAAGCGAGTCGCTTTTGATCTTGATCTTGATCCAGGCGCCCCATCAAACACGCTGGCCGAACGCAGGCTTGAATCCGTGGGTAACCCGGCAGGACGCCGGGTTAGCCGCACTGGGCCAAGGATGGCCC
>NZ_JASCPP010000275.1:0-283 GCF_029959745.1 Pseudomonas sp. PS01298
CCGCGACACTGCGCGCCGCCGAGGCCAGGCTCGGGTGCCCGGCCAGCGCGGCGCACAGCTGCATATCGCGGTATCGCTCCATCATCCGCGCCGCTTCATCGCCGGATTCAGGGCTGCGTCCTGGCCCAGGCGGTGGGTGAGGAAATCCACGAAAGTGTTGATCTTGGCCGGCACTCGCGGGCTTTTCTGGAACACCACCTGGATCGGCAGCGCCGCGGGCTCGAAAGCCGCGAGGACAATCTCCAGCTCACCGGCCGCCACCGCTGCGGCGACTTGATAGGAC
>NZ_JASCPP010000276.1:0-282 GCF_029959745.1 Pseudomonas sp. PS01298
GGCTTGCTCGCGAAAGCGGTCTATCAGTCCCCCCTCCACTGACTGACCCACCGCCTTCGCGAGCAAGCCCGCTCCCACATGGGTTAGCGCAAGCGGGATAGAACTTCGTCGCCCGTGAAGGACTCGCAGCTCATGGCCGTCATTGGCCTAGACGCGGTTGGCGTCCAGATCCGTGAAGCATCGCGGGGCAACAGTGGCCACGGTTCAAAAATGTGGGAGCGGGCTTGCTCGCGAAAGCGGTCTATCAGTCACCCCTGCACTGACTGGACCACCGCCTTCGCG
>NZ_JASCPP010000277.1:0-255 GCF_029959745.1 Pseudomonas sp. PS01298
CCCCCCCCCCCCCCCCCCCCCCCCCCCCCCCCCCCCCCCCCCCCCCCCCCCCCCCCCCCCCCCCCCCCCCCCCCCCCCCCCCCCCCCCCCCCCCCCCCCCCCCCCCCCCCCCCCCCCCCCCCCCCCCGCCCCCCCCCCCCCCCCCCCCCCCCCCCCCCCCCCCCCCCCCCCCCCCCCCCCCCCCCCCCCCCCCCCCCCCCCCCCCCCCCCCCCCCCCCCCCCCCCCCCCCCCCCCCCCCCCCCCCCCCCCCCCCC
>NZ_JASCPP010000278.1:0-255 GCF_029959745.1 Pseudomonas sp. PS01298
TGAATGTTGATTTCTAGTCTTTGATTAGATCGTTCTTTAAAAATTTGGGTATGTGATAGAAAGATAGACTGAACGTTACTTTCACTGGTAACGGATCAGGCTAAGGTAAAATTTGTGAGTTCTCTTAATTGAGAAATTCGAATTTTCGGCGAATGTCGTCTTCACAGTATAACCAGATTGCTTGGGGTTATATGGTCAAGTGAAGAAGCGCATACGGTGGATGCCTTGGCAGTCAGAGGCGATGAAAGACGTGGT
>NZ_JASCPP010000279.1:0-255 GCF_029959745.1 Pseudomonas sp. PS01298
GAACTCACAAATTTTACCTTAGCCTGATCCGTTACCAGTGAAAGTAACGTTCAGTCTATCTTTCTATCACATACCCAAATTTTTAAAGAACGATCTAATCAAAGACTAGAAATCAATATTCATTAGTAAATATTCATTTCTAAACTCTAACAGCAGAAGCAGTTAATGGTGGAGCCAAACGGGATCGAACCGTTGACCTCCTGCGTGCAAGGCAGGCGCTCTCCCAGCTGAGCTATGGCCCCATAACAAAATTGG
>NZ_JASCPP010000027.1:0-60040 GCF_029959745.1 Pseudomonas sp. PS01298
CGCGAAAGCGGTGGATCAGTCGATATTTCTGTTGACTGACACTCCGCCTTCGCGAGCAAGCCCGCTCCCACATTTGCATTGCAGTGCTCTCTGGAACTTAGTTCTTCACCACTTCCTCAAGGGTGAAGCGACCCAGCGGATTTTGCAGGAAGTTGCTCACATTCTTGCGTGAGATGTTGATGTAAGGGCTGTAGTACAGGTCGATCCAGTTCACATCCTGTTTCGCCAGTTTCTGCAGGTCGATATACATCTGCTCACGCTTGGCCGGATCGGCCTCGATCCGCGCTGCCGCCACCAGTGCCTTGACCTGGTCGTTCTTGTAGCGGGTCATGTAGTTCTGGTTGGTGTCGTGACCCAGGACAAAGGTGGTCTTCTGGTCCGGGTCGAGAATGTCGTTGGTCCAGTACATCACCGAAATATCGTAGTCACCGTCCACCAGCATCTGCCAGCTTTGGGTCGGGTCGACCTTCTGCAGGTTGGCGGTGACGCCGACCTTGGCCAGTTGATCCTTGATGATCACCGCAATCTGCTCGTCGGCTTCGTTGCCGGCGTTGACCACGTAGTTGAGTTTCAAGTCCTTGGCCCCTGCCTCGTCCAGCAGTTTCCTGGCGGCGGTCGGGTCATACGGGCGCTGCAGGTTGTTGGCGTAGTGGTACAGCGAGCCTTTCGGGATGTAGGAATAAGCCACGGTGCCCTGACCGTAAGTGGCGGTCTTGACCAGCGATTGCTTGTCGATCGCCATGTCCAACGCCTGACGCACTTGCGGCTTGGCCAGCAGGCCGTGCTCGTGGTTGATCAGCAGGTGATCTTCACGGGTGGACGGGTCGGCGTGGATCACCACGTTCTGGTCTTTCTTCAGCTCTTCCACCCGCGAGAACGGCACGAAGATCGCTGTGTCCAGTTCGTTGTTCTGCACCATGCGCATGCGCGTGTTGTCATCGGTCACCGACACCCATTCCACACCGTCCAGGCTCACCTTCCCGGCCTGCCAGAAGTTCGGGTTCTTTTTCAGAATCACCCGGTCACCCTTGCGCCACTCGTCGACGGTGAACGCACCGGAGGTCACTGGATTCTCCGAGTAGGCGTCCTCGCCCATTTTGGTCATGGCCTTTTCCGACAGGATCGACACCGTCGGCGACGCCAGTTGCGAGAGAAACGCCACCGCCGGGGTCTTCAGCGTGACCACCAGGGTTTTCGCGTCAGCCGCCTTGGCCGTGTTGATCAGGTTGAAAGGGTCTGCCCACAGCGAGGCTTTGTTGTCGCGGATGCGCAGCAGGCTGAACGCGGCGTCGTCGGCGGTGATCGGCGAGCCATCGGAGAATTTCGCATCGCGCAGCTTGAAGGTGTAGGTCAGGCCGTCCTTGGAGATGTCCCAGCTTTCTGCCAGCCCAGGTTCCATCTTGGTGCCCAGGTTATCCACGCGCACCAGGGTGTC
Organism: Pseudomonas sp. PS01298; assembly: GCF_029959745.1. Taxonomy (NCBI): domain Bacteria; kingdom Pseudomonadati; phylum Pseudomonadota; class Gammaproteobacteria; order Pseudomonadales; family Pseudomonadaceae; genus Pseudomonas; species Pseudomonas sp. PS01298. The sequence continues at coordinate 1,436 of NZ_JASCPP010000027.1, forward strand.
GTAAACGTTGGCGAACACCCAGGTGTCGCGGTTTTGCGCGCTTTTGATCGGGTCGAACGTGGTGCTGTCTTCACGGCAGCCGATGGTCAGGACGCCGGCGGCCTGGACGAAACCGGCGGTCAGCGACCACGCCGTCAGCGTGGCGGCGGCAAGCAACTTCAAGTGGCGCGATTGCATGTCATAACTCCTTGTTCATGATGGGCAGGAAGGGTCAACGGTTCTTCAAGCACGCAACTGTACCGATGCTCGTGCAGGAAATGAGTCGGCGGCAACACCACGGAACACATGGCCCGGGCATACCGACAACGCGGGTGAAAGGCGCAGCCCGCAGGCAAATTCAGCGGGCTCGGGGGTTCGCCGGGCAACGGCTCGGCAGGCAATGGCCGATACGGGTCGATCTCCGGAATCGCCTGGATCAAGGCCGCCGTGTAGGGATGACGCGGCGTGGTAAACACCGCTTCCACCGGGCCTTCCTCGACAATCTTGCCCAGGTACATCACCGCCACGCGGTCGCACAGGCGGCGCACGATGGCAAGGTCGTGGGCGATAAACAGGATCGCCAGGTTCATGCGCTGTTGCAGTTCCAGCAACAGATTGATGATCTGGCCCTGGATCGACACGTCCAGCGCCGCCACGCATTCATCGGCGATGATCAGGCGCGGTTCCACCGCCAGCGCCCGGGCAATCCCCACGCGCTGGCACTGGCCACCGCTGAGGGAGGCGGGTTTACGGCCGGCCAGTTCGGGGCGCAGGCCGACCAGTTCGAGCAACTCGGCGACGCGGTCGGGAATCCGCGCCGGCGTGACCTTGCGCTGTACCCGCAAGACCTCGGCGATGGTCTCGCCGATGGTGTGGCGCGGGTTCAGCGCGGCATACGGATCCTGGAAGATCATCGCGGTTTCGTGACGCAGCCGGGCGATGTCGATCGCACTGCCGTGGGCCATGTCGACGCCATCGAACAACACCTGCCCGGCGCTGATCGGGTTGAGGTGCAGGATCGCCCGCCCCAGCGTGCTCTTGCCGCTGCCGGACTCACCTACCAGCCCCAGGGTCTCGCCCGCCGCCAGGTTCAGCGACACACCGTTCACCGCCCTCACCCACTGCTTGTTCAGGCCGAACACCCCCGTGCCCGACGCCGCAAAGCGCACCTCCAGATCCTTGATCTGCAACAGGCTCATGGGCGAACTCCCAACGGATAGTGACACGCCACCCGCGCACCTTCGGGCAACACTTCGGTACACAGGGCGCCGGCCTGTGGACAGCGCGGGTTGAACCGGCAGCCCGCCGGCAGCGCATCCAGCAACGGCGGCTGGCCGGGAATGGTGCGCAACAAGGCATGTCCGCTGCTGTGGACCGGCTGGCAGTCGATCAGGCCGGCGGTGTACGGGTGTTGCGGATGCGCCAGCAGCGCGTATTTGCTGCCGTGCTCGCACAGGCGCCCGGCGTACATCACCGCGATGGAATCGCAGGTCTGCGCCACCACGCCGAGGTCATGGGTGATCATGATGATCGACAGGCCGCGCTGGTCGCGCAGGTCGAGCAACAGCCGCAGGATCTGCGCCTGTACCGTCACATCCAGGGCAGTGGTCGGCTCGTCGGCGATCAGCACTCTCGGGTTGCAACCCAAGGCCACGGCGATCATCGCGCGCTGGCGCATGCCGCCGGAAAATTCGTGGGGATAGTTGTCGACCCGTGCCTGGGGATCGGGAATACCGACCTGGCGCAACACCTCGATGGCTTGGCGGTGCGCGTCTTTTTTCGATGCGCCTTGATGCAGGCGCACGCCCTCGGCGATCTGCGCGCCGATGCGCATCAAGGGGTCGAGGTGGCTGCTGGGGTTCTGGAAGATCATGCCCAGTTGCCCACCCCGCACGGCGCGCATGCCGGCATCGTCGAGTTGCAGCAGATCACGACCAACCAGATGCACGGCACCGCCTTGCACGCGCAGGCTGGGCGACGGCAACAGGCGCATCAGGCCACGGCAGGCCATGGTCTTGCCCGACCCACTCTCGCCCACCAGGCCCAGGACTTCACCTTCGGCGAGGTCGAAGGACACCCGGTCCACCAGGGTCACATCGTGCCCGGCGTTGTTGGCGATCACACTCAAGTCACGCACCTGCAACAGGCTCATGCGCGATCCCCCAACACTTGCGCCACCCCATCGGCCAGCAGGCTGAAGCCCATGGCCAGGGTGACGATGGCCAGGCCGGGAAAGGTGCAGATCCACCAGGCCGTGGTGATAAACGCCTGGCCTTCGGCGACCATCGTGCCCCACTCGGCGGTCGGGGGCTGCACCCCCAGGCCCAGGTAGCTCACGGCGGCGCCGTTGAGCAGCACCAACACGGCATCGGACATGGAAAACACGATCGAGCCAAACAGCGCATTGGGCAGCAAATGCCTAAACAGAATGCGCCCATGGCCAAAGCCCAGGCTCTTGGCGGCCAGGGCGAAGTCGCTTTCCTTGAGCACCAGGATCTGCGAGCGGATCAGCCGCGCGTACGACACCCAGCCCACCAATGCCATGGCGATATAGAAACTCTTCAGGCCGGGCCCCAGGATGGCCATGATTGCCAGCATCAACACCAGAAACGGGAACGCCAGAATCACGTCGATCACGCGCATGCACACGCTGTCGAAGCGCCCGCCGATGTAACCGGACACCGCACCGACAAAGGTGCCGATCATGAACGGGAAGATCACGCCGATGATCGCCAGTTGCAGGTCGATACGCGCGCCCCAGATCACCCTCGAAAGGATATCCCTGCCATAGTTGTCCGTGCCAAATGGATGGGCCAGGCTTGGGCTGAGCAAGCTGATATCGGTGTTCTGCGCAATCGGGTCATACGGCGCAATCCACGGCGCAAACACCGCCAGGGCAAACCACAGCAGCAGCACCAGCAGCCCCCACGCGGCCGTCAGCCGGCCATTGCGCAAACCCAAACGCAGACGCAAGCGCCACAGGGCAATCAACGGGCGGCTGCTCATTGCATTTTTACCCGTGGGTCGAGGGCCACCGTCACCACGTCCGCGACAAAGTTGACCAGCACCGTCGCGCACGCCAGCACCATGGCCACGCCCTGCACCACCATGTAGTCGCGGGTGAAAATGCCGCGCACCAGCAGTTGGCCGATACCGGGAATCGCGAACAGGCTTTCGATCACCACCGTACCACTGATCAGCCAACCAATGTTCACCGCCAGCAGGTTGACCGCCGGTACCAGGGAGTTGGGCAACACATGGCGGCGAAACACCGCCGCTTCCGATAGCCCGCGCGCTCGGGCGGCGGTGACGTGGTCGGCCTGCAACTCCATCAACATGCTCGCCCGCAGGTTGCGCACCAGCACCGCCGACAATGCCAGGGCGATGGTCAGGCACGGCAAAACCATATGGTGGGCCTTGTCCAGCCAGGTCCGCCCGTAGCCGGACACCGGGAACAAGCCCCATTGCACGCTGAGCAGCAGGATCAGCATCAAGCCCAGCCAGAACGCCGGCATGCCCAGGCCCACGGTGGTAAACACGCGGATCAGGTTATCCACCCAACCGCCCTTGTTACGCGCGGCCCAGCTTGCCAGCGGCAGCGCAATCAGCAGCGCCAGCACCACACTGCCGAGCACCAGTACCAGGGTCGGCTCGATGCGGGTGACGATCAGTTTCAAGGCGTCGACCTTGTACAGCAGCGATTGGCCGAGGTCGCCCTTGAGCAGGTTTTTCAGGAAGTAGAAATATTGCAGCCACAGCGGCTGGTCGAGGCCGTACTGGGCGCGGATCTTCAGCAACGCATCGGGTGTGCTGCGCGACCCCAGCAAGGCGCGCGCCGGGTCGCCCGGAATCGAGCGCACCAGCACGAAGGTAATCAGGCTGATGCCAAACAGCACCGGCAGCAATTGCAGCGGCCGGGACAGCACAAAACGGTAGCGCGCCAGGTTCATCCGTCAACCTCGATGGCGAGCGAGGAAGTCCAGCAGCACGGGGAAATACGCTTGGGGCTCCTCATAAAATGGCATATGGCTGCTGTTGGGGAATACGTGCAATTCGGCGTGCCGGGCCGCCATTTTCATGCGCATGGCGCAGGCCGGGGTGAGTTCGTCGTGCTGGCCGGTGGTAATCAGGATCGGCATCTTGAACGCGGCCATTTCAGGAAGGCGGTTCCAGTCCTTGAGGTTGCCGATGTAGAGGAATTCGTTGGGCCCCTGCATGGTTTCGTAGGGCCCCATGTTCCAGTCGCCCAGGGAGCGCTTGACCGGCTCGGGCCACTCGTCCAGGCGGCAGACGTGGCGGTAGTTGAGCAAGGTGATCGCGGCCTGGTACTGCGGGTGGTCAAGGGTGCCCATGGCCTCATGGCGCTGCATCATGGCCACGGTTTCGCTGCCGAGCGCGCCGCGCAGGCGTTCGAGTTCCTGGGACAGGTGGGGAATGTCGCCGACGGTGTTCTCGAGGATCAGGCTTTTCAGGGCGTCGGGGTAATGGATGGCGTATTCGATACCGAGCCAGCCGCCCCAGGAGTGCCCGAGCAGGTGCACGCGTCCCAGCCCCAGGGCTTGGCGCACGGTTTCAACTTCTTCGACATAACGGCGGATTTCCCACAGCGAAACATCGGTCGGTCTGGCTGATGCGCCCGTGCCAAGCTGGTCGAATGCAACCACTCGCAGGCCTTGCTCCTTGAGCCAGCCATGGGCGTCGCGCAAGTAGTCACACGGCAGGCCCGGGCCGCCATTGAGGCACAGCAGCACCTCATCGCCTTCGCCAAAGCTGTAGGCCACGAGGTTATGGCCGTCGACTTGCACGTTGTACTGCTGGTCGGGGGCAATTTCACGCCACATGCATACATTCCTTGTGTTGTGTCGGCCTGGCAGGTAGCGGCCTTTTGTCGGGCCAACACTACCGAGGATGCCGCGCGTCCATAACCTAGCATTTCTTATAGGTTTGGCCTGGCTGTCCTTCGCCGGGGCGTGGCATTCTACTTGCAGCAAGTCGAGATTCAAATGAATTCGGGAGCAGAACGGATGCTGGCCAAGCTAACTGCCTTCAATCAGCGTCTGATGCCGGGCAGGAGCCTGGACGAGCAGATGGACAACACTTTTATCCTCGCCCAACAGTTGGGTTTCGACGCGCTGGTGTATGACTACACCCCGGTGCCGATTGACCAGGATGGTGCACTGATCACCCCCTCGGTGCTGGAACTGCGCAACACTCCGCCCGACTGGCATGCGTTGTGGTGCAGCAAAGGGTTTTACCAGATCGACCCGGTGCAACACCTGGCCTTGCGCACGGTGTCGGCGTTCGTGTGGTCCTACGAAGCCAAGGCCGACACCGCCCTGCAAACCATCATCGACCCCTGCCACGCCCCCGTTTCGTCCTACCTGCACGACCAGCAACTGACCTGCGGTGTCAGCGTGCCGATCCACCTGCCCCGTGGCGGCTTCGCTTCGCTCACAGGCCTGCGGACCGGCACAGCACATTCCGTGTTGCAGGATGCGCAGCAGACCCTGTCGGACTTCAGCCTGATTTCCCACGCATTGCAGGAAGCGGCCTACCCGTTGTTCAGCAAGGAACTGCGCACTTACCCGCATATTCACCTGACCAAGCGCGAGCGCGAGTGCCTCAAATGGGCAGCCGAAGGCCTGACCGCCGCCGAAATCGCCACGCAACTGAGCCGCTCACTGGCCGTGGTTACCCTGCACCTGGCCTCGGCGATGCACAAGCTGGGGGCCAAGAACCGTGTGCAGGCGGTGGTGCGTGCCACCCATTATCGCCTGCTCGAAGATTGATCCCTGGGCAAAACCTAGCTGTTTTGCTAGTTACTTAAATTTCGCGCACGCATTATCGTGTCCCTGATCCTTTTTCAAAGAGAGCAGGGTACGAAATGGAATTCATCGAAAAAATCCGCGAAGGCTATGCGGCGTTTGGTGCCTACCAGACCTGGTACCGCGTCACCGGCGACCTCTCCAGCGGCCTCACCCCGCTGGTGGTCATTCACGGCGGTCCCGGCTGCACCCATGACTACGTAGACGCGTTCAAGGATGTCGCCGCCAGCGGCCACGCCGTCATCCACTACGACCAACTGGGTAACGGCCGCTCGACCCACCTGCCCGACAAAGCCCGCTCTTTCTGGACGGTCGACCTGTTTCTCGCAGAGCTGAATAACCTCTTGGACCACCTGCAGATCAGCGACGACTACGCGATCCTCGGCCAGTCCTGGGGCGGCATGCTCGGCAGTGAACACGCGATCCTGCAACCCAAGGGCCTGCGGGCGTTTATCCCGGCCAACTCACCGACGTGCATGCGCACCTGGGTCAGCGAGGCCAACCGCCTGCGCAAGCTGTTGCCCGAAGGTGTGCATGAAACCCTGCTCAAGCATGAAGCCGCCGGCACTTATCAGGACCCGGAATACCTCGCCGCCTCGCGGGTGTTCTATGACCACCACGTCTGCCGGGTCAACCCATGGCCGGAAGAAGTCGCGCGCACCTTCGCCCAAGTCGATTCGGACCCCACGGTGTACCACGCCATGAGCGGCCCGACTGAATTCCACGTGATCGGCAGTTTGAAGGACTGGAAGTCGATCGGCCGCCTGTCGGCAATCAATGTCCCGACCCTGGTGATTTCCGGCCGGCATGACGAGGCCACCCCGCTGGTGGTCAAGCCGTTCCTGGATGAAATCGCCGATGTGCGCTGGGCGCTGTTTGAAGACTCCAGCCACATGCCCCATGTGGAAGAGCGCCAGGCGTGCATGGGCACGGTGGTGAAGTTTCTGGATGAGGTGTGTTCGCACCAAGTGCTCAAGGCCAGTTGAATCTCCATGTGAGAGCGGGCTTGCACGCGAACGCGGTCTGTCAGCCGGCCTATGTTTCGACTGATCCACCGCATTCGCGAGCAAGCCCGCTTCCACAGGGTTAAACGTCGCTGGTTTCGGGCTTTGTCATTTTCCTCGGCACATCCGCCACCATCGGAATCTCCTTGCCCTCGGCATCGAACAACTTGCCGCCGCTGAAGTAATCCCCCTCGCGCAAGGCCGCCACGTCGTGGAAACACAGGCTGCGCTCAGTCCCCGCGACGAACACCGACTGCTGGTCGGAGTTGCCTGCGGTGAAATGGTTGAACGCCAGGTTCAGCAAGATCGCCATGATTGCCGACGAACTGATGCCTGAGTGAAAAATGGTCGCGAACCAGGTGGGGAAGTGATCGTAGAAACTCGGCGCGGCAATCGGGATCATGCCGAAACCGATGCTCGTGGCGACGATGATCAGGTTCATATTGTTGCGGTAATCAACCTTCGACAGGGTGCGAATGCCGCTGGCCGCCACCGTGCCGAACAGCACAATCCCGGCACCGCCCAGCACTGAAGTCGGCACCGCGGCGATCACCCGCCCCATGAAGGGCAGCAGGCCGAGGATCACCAGGAACAGCCCGCCGGTGGCCACTACAAAGCGGCTTTTTACCCCGGTGACCGCCACCAGGCCGACATTCTGGGCAAACGCGCTCTGGGTGAACGAACCGAAGATCGGCGCAAACATGCTCGACAGCATGTCGGCGCGCAGGCCGTTGCCCAGGCGCTTGGAGTCGACCTTGGTGTCGATGATCTCACCCACCGCCAGGATATCTGCCGAGGTTTCCACCAGGGTCACCATCACCACGATGCACATCGAAATGATCGCGGCCACATGGAACGTCGGCATGCCGAAATGGAAAGGCGTGGGGAAGCCGAACATCGGCCCCTGGGTAACACCGGAGAAGTCGGCCATGCCGAGGAACACCGCAATCACGGTGCCGATCACCATCGCCAGCAGGATCGACAGGCGCGAGATAGTCGCGCTGCCGATTTTGCTCAGCAACAACACCAGCACCAATGTCAGTGCCGCCAGGCCGATATTGGGCATGCTGCCGAAATCCGCCGCGCGGCTGTTACCGCCCATGGCCCAGCGCGCCGCCACCGGCATCAGCGTCAAGCCGATGGTGGTGATCACGATGCCTGTGACCAGTGGCGGGAAAAACTGGGTGATCCGCGAGAACACCGGGGTGATCAGCAGGCCTATGAATGACGCGGCCATCACCGCGCCGAGAATCGCCGGCACCCCGCCGGCGCCGTCGCTGCCGACAATCGCAACCATGGTTGCCACGCCAGCAAACGACACGCCCTGCACCAGCGGCAACTGACAGCCAAAAAACGGCAGGCCCAGGGTTTGCAGCAGCGTTGCGAGGCCGCCGGCAAACAGTGATGCAGCGATCAACAGACCGATATCTGCCGGCGACAACCCGGCTGCCTGGCCGACGATCAACGGTACCGCGACGATGCCGCCGTACATGGTGAGCACATGCTGCAGGCCGTAAGCCATGTTGGCGGCGACGCCGAGATTCTCATCTTCTGGCCGCTGCGGTGACGCCTTCGGGATAGTCATGGTGAGGGGTTCTCTGTTTTTGTTGTGCGGACACTGTATGCAATCTTTGGAGTGGATGTCCATAGAGTTGTATACAATCCGCCGAACAAGATACCCTCCATCGGCGTTACAAAAATAATCCGGCCGTGATGAACCAGAACGCCCAAGGACCGATAACAATGAAAAAAGCCCTACAGGGAGCAACCGTCGCACTCACCCTCCTCGGCGGCGGGGAGGCTGTCGCGGTGGAATGGATGAACAACAGCGTAGGATTTCGCTACGGCCAGCAGTTCACCAACCCGAATAACCCCGACGAATTCAGCAAGCGCATCTACAGCTTTACCCATGCCAGCGGCTACAAATACGGCAGTAATTTTCTCAACCTGGATGTGTTCCTGTCCGACAGCCGCGACCCGCGCAAGGGCACCGACCACGGGGGCAGCGAGGTGTACGCCGTGTACCGGCACCAGTTGTATGCATCACGGGTGTTCGATAGGCCGCTGGGCACTGGCCTGATCAAGGACTACGCACTGACCCTGGGCTTCGACGCCAACCGCAACAACAACTTCGCGTCGGCAAAAAAGCGTGCGCTGGTGATCGGCCCGACCCTGAAATTCAACACCGTGGGGGTGCTGGACCTGAGCCTGATGTACTACAAGGAACGCAATCACACCGGCATCCCCGGCGCGCAGGAGTCCAACCACACCTTCGATGACACCTACATGCTCAACCTGACGTGGATGCGTCCTTTCGAGATCGCCAACCACGCGGCGAAATTCCAGGGGTTCATCAATTACGTCGGGGAAAAAGGCGAGGACTACCATGGCCGTGACACGGCCCCGGAAGCGCTGATGCGCACTGCACTGATGGTGGCGGTGCGACCGGGTAAAAGCGTGAAGCCGAACCTGTACCTCGGGGTGGGTTACGAGTACTGGCATAACAAGTTCGGCGTGGACGGCGGCCGGGGCAGCCGCACGTCAACGCCGACGGTGAACCTGGAAATCACCTTCTGACGGCAGGCGCTGGCCTGCCTGCGACCGCATCGGTTCGGTGTACCTGATACACCCAGTCGTCCGCATTGCAGGCAAGCCAGCGCCTACAGCTTGACCGGGGTGTCACTCCAGATCCGGCGCCAGCGCTGAATGGACGGTTTTCGGCCGCGCCAGCCAGTAACCCAGCACCGCCAACGGTGCGGTCGCCAGCATCACGATCACGGTGATCATCAGCGGCTCATCGATCATCGACGACACCAGCAGGCTGCTGAGAAAGCACAGGCCCAGTTGCAGGGTGTTTTGCAGGGCCGCCGCCTTGCCGGAGTTTTCCGCAAACGGCATCAGTGCATTCGCTACCACAATCGGGTAGCTGGCACCGTTGACCAGCGCCATCAGGCAGAATGGAATCAGCAACGTGGTGAGAGTCGGCACGGTGAATGTCGCGACCAGGTACAACGCGACCATGCTGATGCAATAAGCCAGCAGCAGCCACGGCAACAGCGTTTTGCCCTGGAAGCGCTGCAAGGCGCTGCGGCAGCTGTAGCCGCCGATCAGGAACGCGAGGGTCGGCAGCACGTAGCTCAGGCCGATATCGTTCGGGCTGTAGCCCATGCCCCCAAGGATGAACGGCGAAGCGGTCAACCAGGCGAAGAAGCTGGCCGAGCACGCGGCAAAGATCATCACATTGCCGGTAAACACGCGGGACGTGAGCAATTGCCCATAACCCAGACGCGTAGGTTCGCCCTCTTCTATCGGACGTTTCGGCAGGCTGCGCAGGAACAAGGTCGGCACCAGCAACAACACCGACACCCCCAGCAATACGCCGAAAATGGCCTGCCACCCCAAGTGATTCAGTACCATCGCGCCCAGCAACGGCGCCAGGGCCGGCGACAGCGACATCAGCGGCATGATGCTGGCAAACACGCGGTGAGCCTTGTCGGCCGGGTAGCGGTCGATCACCAGCGCCTGCCAACTGACGGCAGCGGCACACACACCCACCGCTTGCATAAACCGCAAGGCCAGCAACTGCGGCGCCGTTTCGACCCAGAACATTCCCGCACAGCCGAGCACGAACAGGCTCAGGCCCGCGAGCAGGATCGGCTTGCGCCCCAGCCGATCGGACAACGGCCCCCACAACAATTGCCCCAGCGCAAAGCCCGCGAGGAAAATACTCAAGCTGGCGCCGACCGCGCCTGCGCTGATCTGCAGCTGCTCGCCCATGGCGCCGAACGCCGGCAGGTACATGTCCATGGCCAGATAGCCGAGCATGCTCAGCCCCGCCAGATACCCGGTAAAACCAAAAGAATTTTTCATTGAAGCCTTGTAGATCCTGCCATCAAACTATTTGCTGACTGGCGCCCATTATGAGGCTGACAGTTTTTGTGTGAAGCGATAATAATTGGATACTCTTATCAATATTTTTGAAGGCAACCGTCATGTGGTCCGAATATTCCCTGGATGTGGTCGATGCCGTGGCGCGCCACGGCAGCTTCAGCGCCGCTGCCCAGGAACTGCACCGCGTGCCGTCGGCCATCAGCTATACGGTGCGTCAGCTTGAGGAGTGGCTGGCGGTTCCATTGTTTGTACGGCGCCACCGTGACGTCGAGCTGACCCCAGCCGGCCGCCTGTTTATCGACGAAGCTCGCGGCGTGATGAAAAAAATGCTCGGCACCCGGCGTTTGTGCCAGCAGGTTGCCAATGGCTGGAGCGGCCAGCTGAAGGTGGCCGTGGACTCCATCGTCAAACCCCAGCGTTGTCGGCAACTGGTACTGGACTTCTACCGGCAGTTTCCTGAAGTGGAATTGCTGCTGGAGTACGAGGTGTACAACGGCGTGTGGGATGCCCTGGCGGATGAGCGCACCGATATCGTCATCGGTGCCACCAGCGCCGTGCCGGTGGCCAGCCACTTCACCTTTCGCGACATGGGCTTGTTGAACTGGCTGTGTGTGGTCAGCGCGAAACATCCATTGGCGGCCATGCAAGGGTTGCTCAATGACGACCAACTGCGCCCATTCGCCTCGTTGTGCATGACCGACACTTCTCGCAACCTGCCCAAGCGCGACACCTGGACCCTGGATAACCAACGCCGCCTGGTGGTGCCCAACTGGGCCTCCGCCATTGATTGCCTGCGCGACGGCCTCTGCGTCGGCATGGCACCCGCCCATCAGGTACTGCCGTGGATCGAACGGGGTGAATTGGTGGCGCTGCACCTGTCGCGGCCCTTCCCGGCCAGCCCGTCGTGCGTGGCCTGGGCACAGGGCAAGCTGTCGCCGGCCATGGCCTGGTTGCTGGAATACCTGGGAGATACCGAAACGATGAACCAGGAGTGGCTGAACGGAAACGACCTCTGAGGATGATGAAGATCCCTCGTAGGAGCGGACAAGCCCGTTCCTACAAGGGCGGATCTCGTTTCAATCCAATAGGCGGCTAATGGCACGCACGATCATCTCGACCTCCTTGGCGTCCAGCGTCAGCGGCGGCAGCAGGCGAATGACCTTGCCCCGCGTGACATTGATCAGCAGGCCATGCTCTTGGGCCGCCCGCTGCGACAGGTCGCGATACGGGGTCGCCAATTCGATCCCGATCATCAAGCCCTGCCCACGAATTGCCAGCACCTGCGGGTGTTCACTCAACTCCACGCGCAACCGCGCCAGCAAGCGTTCGCCCTGAAGCGCAGCGTTCTGCAGCAACCCCTGCTCTTCGATGATGTCCAGCACAGTGCAGCCCACCCGGCAGGCCAGTGGATTGCCACCAAACGTGCTGCCGTGACTGCCCGGGGTAAACAGCTGGGCCACTGCGGTGCGGGCCAGGCAGGCGCCGATGGGCACTCCGTTGCCGAGACCTTTGGCCAGGGTCATGACATCGGGCACGATGCCTTCATGCTGGAACGCAAACCAGGCACCAGTGCGGCCGATGCCGGTCTGGATTTCGTCGAGCATCATCAGCCAGCCATGGCGTGTGCAGTGATCACGCAGGGCTTGCAGATAGCCGGCGGGAGCCGGCAGTACGCCACTTTCGCCCTGGATCGGCTCGAGCAGGACCGCCGCGATACGCGCCCCAAACGTCCGGGTGATGGCCTCCAGCGCCGCCAGATCCCCAAAGCCCACCTTGAGAAAATCCCCCGGTAAACGCTGGAAACCCAAGCGCACCGACGGACCATCGCTCGCGGCCATGGTCCCCAGCGTACGGCCGTGAAAAGCGTTCTCCATCACCACCACCAGCGGCTCTTCAATGCCTTTTTTCCACCCGTGCAACCGCGCCAGCTTCAGCGCTGTCTCGTTGGCTTCGGCGCCGGAGTTGTTGAAGAACGCGCGATCCAGACCCGACAGCTGGGTCAGGCGCTCGGCCAGGCGTTGCTGCCAGTCGATGCTGTAGAGGTTGGAAGTGTGTAAGAGCAAACCGGCCTGCTCGCTGATGGCCGCCACCAACCTGGGGTGGGAATGCCCGACATTGGTCACTGCCACACCCGCCACCGCGTCCAGGTATTCGCGGCCCTGCTGGTCCCACAGGCGCGTGTCCAGGCCGCGGGTAAAACTCAGGGCCATGGGTTGGTAGGTAGTCATCAGGCAGGCGGCAGTCATGGTGGCGGGCTCCAGTGCATCGTTGGGATGCCTGCAGTATCGTTAGCCATCTGAGCTGGATAAACTGCGCAACTCTGCAATAACTTTAAACCAGGGCTTGATAATGGATCTGTTCCAGGCAATGTCGGTGTACGTGAAAGTGGTGGAGACCGGCAGCATGACGGCCGCCGCGCACGAATGCGGGATGTCGACTACCATGGTCGGCAATCACCTGCGCGCCCTCGAGCAGCGGCTGGGCGTCAGCCTGCTCAAGCGCACCACCCGCAAGCAAAGCCTCACGGAATTTGGCGGCCAGTATTACCAGCGCTGCCTGGAGGTGCTGGGCCTGGTAGCCGACTCCGAGCTACTGGCGGAGCAGGCCCACAGCGAAATCCCCAAAGGCAGCCTGCGCATCACTGCGCCACCGGTGTTCGGCACCGAACGCCTGACGCCCGCCCTGAGCGAGTTTGCCCAACGTTACCCGCAGATCAACCTGTACGTGGTGCTGAGCAACGAGCGCATGGACCTGGTCGACAGCGGCTTCGACGTGGCGATCCGCCTCGGCGAGCTGGAGACTTCCAGCCTGATCGCCAGGCCCCTGCAGGCCTACACCCTCACGCTGTGTGCATCACCTGCGTACCTGGCGCGTCGCGGCACGCCGCAGACACCCGAAGACCTGCAGCAGCACGACTGCCTGGCGTTCGCCTACCCGGCCAGCGACAACTGGCGAGACACCGACAAACTCTGGCGCATGACCGGCGCGGAAGGCGAGGTGGAGGTGCCGGTGTCCGGCTCGTTGACCATCAACAGCTCGCAAGGCTTGCGCCAGGCCGCCGTCAACGGCATGGGCATCATCATGCTGGCCGACGCGCTGGTACAACCGGACCTGGAGAGCGGCAAGCTGGTGGCCCTGTTACCCGGCTACCAACTGCCCTCGCGCCCTATGCACCTGCTCTACAGACAGGATCGCTACCGCCTGCCCAAGCTGCGCGCCTTTGTGGACTTCGCCATGGAAAAATGGGCGCGCTAGAAGCTCACGCCCAACTCGCGCAGGCGCGCTGCTGTGCGCTCGGCCGACACATGGTGAATACCCTGCCAGCCCAAGGCGACCGCAGCGTCGATATTGCCGGCAACATCGTCGATAAACACCACTTCACCGGGCTGGATATCCGGCAGATGCGCCCGCACCTGGGCGAGGCTCGCGTGATAAATGGCCGCATCCGGCTTGATCAGCTTCAGCTCTCCCGACACCACGATATCGCGCAGGCGTTGCAGGAACGGATAGTTGGCCCGCGCATAAGGGAAGGTCTCGGCGGACCAGTTGGTGAGCCCGAACAGCGGCATATCGGCGGCATGCAGCGCTTCGAGAATCGCCACGCCTTCTGGCAACGAGCCACGCAGCATCTCGTGCCAACGGGCGTAATAGGCCTGGATCAAGGGTTCGTGTTCGGGGTATTGCTCGACCAGATGGCGAGTGCCTTCTGCCAGGCTGCGGCCGGCGTCCTGCTCGGTGTTCCAGGCCTGGGTGCAGACAGTGTCGAGAAAGTGTTGCCGCTCGTGATCATCGGCAATCAGCTGACGGTAGAGGTGCTGCGGGTTCCAGTCGAACAGGACACCGCCGAAATCAAAGACTACTGCACGAATGGTCATGGGGCCTCCCCTTTAGTGTGGCGTGACAGGCACACCAGTCTGGCATGCTGGCATGCTTCTAGAAGAACAAAGAAACGTAGGAATCTTCTGGGAATTTCGCAGCTTACCTACAGATAAACTGCGCCTGCATCCCCGGCAATCGCGCCTTGAACTCCCTCGCGCGAGTGTAGGGCATACAAGTAGTCATATTTTTTATTTAGCCCAGGCCAACCGATCTGTTTAGGGTCCGACGTGCAAAGGAGGGAATGCCACAGCCTGGAAAGGATTATCCAACGGTATGCTGAAACCTGAGTTGGAGCTCCCCATGACAAACGTGATCAACGCCCATCGCTCTGCGTCCAGCCGCAATCAGGCGCCCTTGGAGCCCCGCCCTTCCAGTCCGCAGAGTCACGCGCAATCGGCGTTGAATTCAGTGGAAGCGGCGGCAGCACGTGCCCAGGACAGAACCGGAATCCTGTCGGACCACCTGATTCCCTTGCAAAGCCTCGCAACACAGACCAACACCATCATTGGTATCCGCCCGGTGGAATCCGTCGCCACCGGATTGATACGGGAAGGACACCCCACCAAGGACTTCCATATCAAAGGAAAAAGCGCTGACTGGGGGCCGCAGGCGGGTCTGATCTGCGCGGACCAGGCACTTAGCAAGCTCGAGAAGTCTGCAACACTGGCGCCGGAGAAAGTCGCACGCGCCAACGAGCAAATACAGGCATGCATTCGCGATGGCCATGCAGTAAGCGTCCCACTGGAGATCTCCCGCGCCCGCCTGGATGAATTGCTCGGCCTGGGCAAGCTCTCTGAGCTGACGCTGCCCGACGACGACGGCACTATCCACCTCAAGGCCCTGGGGCCCAGCCAGCAGCAGTATGTATTCGAAGGCAAGCGCGCTTCGTCTTCAGACGAGCGCTATGTCATCAGCCAAGAGGGCAAGCCCGTGCACGTGCTGGCGAAAAGTCCGGAGGGCAAGGCATTGACGGCAGACTATGACCTGCACACGATCGCGCCTCATATCAGCGACTACGGCCGCCAGGACAGACTCCCCGTACCCGATATCGCTCATAGTGTTTACACAGATCGCATCAACAGCTACAAGCATCGCCACGCCGATGTCGACAACTATCAAGTGCCAGAAGCGTTGCGCGCGGATTTTGACAGCGCAGGCCACTTTTATAGCAAAGAAGATCCCGACCTCGGTAACGCCACGCCGCGCATCAAGCACATGATCGAGCTCATCAACCAAAAGCTGGTGGGCGATGCAGAGCGAGTGGTCCACCACAACGCGGATTCAGGCAGCCCCGCTGCAGATGTGGCGACCAACTATCCGGCGACTTTTTTTCTGCCGGCCAAGTTGGGCCAATTCGACGAAATCTGCCTGATCAATAACAGCAAGGAAATGGCAGAACTGGTAAGGACCGCGAAAGACAGCGGCTATCACGTGCCCCTGAATCCGCTGTGGGAAAAAGAAGTGATCAGTGTCAAACGCCCAGGCTTCATCCAAGCGCAGGCGCGCCTGGCGCGAGCCTTTGACCGGAGCTGAGCGCCAGGCGGCAGCCTCGATATTCAGATGATCGAGGCTGCTACTCACTGCGCTTACGCGTTAATGAGGCCGTTGATCTTCACGGTAGGGTTTACATCAGCGTCGTAGTCCACGCCATCGATCTCGAAGCCGAACAAGCGCAGGAATTCAGCCTTGTAGCCGGCAAAATCGCTGATCTCGTTGACATTGTCGTCGGTAACCTGGTTCCACAGGGCTGCTACCGCGTCTTGGACCTTTGGCTCCAACTCGGCCAGGTCGGCACGCAGGCGACCGTCGGCGTCCAGCTTAGGCTCGGCGCCGTACAGGCTGTCCTTGAACAGGCCGTAGACCTGCTCGATGCAGCCTTCGTGGGTGCCCTGCTCTTTCATCACCTTGAACAGCAACGACAGGTACAGCGGCATGATCGGGATCGCGGAACTGGCCTGGGTGACCACGGCCTTGAGCACCGAGACACGGGCGTCGCCCTTCAGTGCGGCGAGGTTGTCGCGCAGGGTCAGGACTTTCTTGTCGAGGTCTTTCTTGGCTTCGCCGATGGAGCCGTTCCAGTAGATATCCTGGGTCAGCTTCTCGCCAAGGTAGGTGAACGCGGTGGTCTTGGCGCCTTCGGCCAGCACGTCGGCGTCACGCAGGGCGTCGATCCACAGCTGCCAGTCTTCGCCACCCATGACTTTGACGGTGCCGTCGATTTCTTCCTGGGTCGCCGGCTCAAGCGTGGTGTCGACCACAACGCCCTTGTCGGTGTTGATCCCGCGCAGGGTCACGGCCTTGCCGATCGGCTTGAGGGTGGAGTTGTGCACCACGCCCTGCGGGTCGGTGCGACGTGGCGCCGCCAGGCTGTAGACGACCAGGTCGATCTTGCCCAGGTCTTTCTTGATGGTTTCGATGGTCAGGCGCTTGATCTCGTCGGAGAACGCATCGCCATTGATGCTCTTGGCGTACAGGCCTTTTTCGACGGCAAACTTCTCGAATGCGGCGCTGTTGTACCAGCCGGCAGAGCTGAGCTTGCCTTCTTCGCCTTCTTTTTCAAAAAACACGCCCAGGGTGTCGGCGCCGCAGCCAAACGCAGCACTGATGCGCGCGGCCAGGCCGTAGCCGGTGGAAGCGCCGAGGACCAGCACCTTCTTCGGGCCGCCTTCGATGGCGCCGTGTTGGGTGACGTAGTCGATCTGTTCCTTGACGTTCGCCTCACAGCCAACAGGGTGAGCGGTCACACAGATAAAGCCACGAACCCGCGGTTTGATGATCATAAAATTTCTGCCTCTTCCAAGGTGCCGAAGGCCAATGGTGGCCATTCAACTTCAATCGTACCGGTCTATGACGCCTGAAAAACCGAAGCGTCACGATAGTCGCAAATCTTCCGTTTACAAAATCCAATCCACTCACGCGGGGCAACGGTTAAAAACGGTGTAGAGCCTTCACAATTTTGCACGATTTAAAACGCCTCTCCGGCACTGAACGCCTTATCATGACGTAGTTGTTTCAATATGTTTCAAACCCCCACCACTCGCGGCCACGGATCCGGACCTGTCGAATGGCGTCCTGCTGGAGCTGAGTGTCATGAACAAGTCTGCGTTGCATAAAAAGGCCGTATCGATCGCCTGGGTATTGGGCGTATTGCTGATTATTGCGGTCTTCCCCGAAACCACCCTGGTGTTTCTCGGCCTGGTGCTGGTCTGCGGCATTTACGATTTCCTGCGCAATGGCTTGTATGACGCGCCCACCATCAAGAAATACTTTATCGGCAGCGGTCGTAACACCTGGCTGCTGGCGCCGTTCAACACGCTGTTCGACCTGCTGAGTTCGCGCAACCGTCACGTGTATACGATGGACGACCTGCCGCCCGCCTGGCGCGCAGACCTGCAGCAGGTGATCAGTGATGCCATGGCTCACAAGGATGAAATCATCGGTTACCTGGATGAACGCATGGCCGAGAAGAAGCGCGGCATGCTGTTTTTCCAATGGTACGGACGGCCGATCGAAACCACGCTGAACATTCCGCAACTGCGGGAGAAGCTGCCGTTCGTGAAGACTATCGGCGTATCGGTGTTCAACGAAAACCGTTCGACCTCCTTCCACTTCGGCCCGCTGCGCATGATGTTTCGCGTGCTCTACAACATGGCACCGGCGCCCCATCACGACGGCGTCTACATCCAGGTGGGCAAGCACAAGCACTACTGGCACGACGACCCGCTGTTTATCTTCGATGACACGCTGATGCACGCGTCCTTCAACAAGAATGATGCAAAACGCTACTGCCTGTTTATCGATATCGTACGGCCGACTCCGCTGCCTTCAGTATTGAACGCCGTGATCGCAGGGTTTGCCGGGCTGGTCTTTACCCTGCGTCGGGTTTTCTACAAAAACTGGAAGCTGATTCAGTAACTTCTGCGGCATGATGGTGCTGGACGGTGTTTGCACTCGGCGGCATGCCTGAGGTAAATAATCGTCTCGTGCGACCGTTTTCGGCGCCCATCATTCTCAAGCCATCGCGTAGTTCTATCGGGCGCGGTGGCTGTGCTTTCAAGGAATCAGAATGCCCCAACGTCAAGTCATCAATGCCTCCGTCAGCCCCAAGGGCAGCCTCGAAACCCTGTCGCAACGTGAAGTCCAGCAACTGAGCGAAGCCGGTACCGGCAGCATCTACACCCTCTTTCGCCAATGCGCCCTGGCGATCCTCAACACCGGCGCGCATATCGACAACGCCAAGACCATCCTCGACGCCTACAAAGATTTTGAAGTGCGCATCCACCAGCAGGATCGCGGCGTGCGCCTGGAGCTGCTGAACGCACCGGCCGACGCTTTCGTCGATGGCGAGATGATCGCCAGTACCCGCGAGATGCTGTTCAGCGCCCTGCGCGACATCGTCTACACCGAGAACGAGCTGGACAGCCAGCGCATCGACCTGAGCAACTCCCAGGGCATCACCGACTACGTGTTCCACCTGCTGCGCAATGCGCGCACGCTGCGCCCGGGTGTCGAGCCGAAAATCGTGGTGTGCTGGGGCGGGCACTCGATCAATACCGAAGAATACAAATACACCAAGAAAGTCGGCCACGAACTCGGCCTGCGCAGCCTGGACGTGTGCACCGGTTGCGGCCCTGGCGTGATGAAAGGTCCGATGAAAGGCGCGACCATTTCCCACGCCAAACAACGAATTACCGGCGGCCGCTACCTGGGCCTGACCGAGCCGGGCATCATCGCCGCCGAAGCGCCGAACCCGATCGTCAATGAACTGGTGATCCTGCCGGACATCGAGAAGCGCCTGGAAGCGTTCGTGCGTGTCGGCCACGGCATCATCATCTTCCCGGGCGGCGCCGGCACGGCCGAAGAGTTCCTGTACCTGCTGGGCATCCTCATGCACCCGGACAACCGCGACCTGCCGTTCCCGGTCATCCTCACCGGGCCGAAGCACGCCGCGCCGTACCTGCAACAGCTGCATGCCTTCGTCGGCGCTACATTGGGCGAGGCCGCACAGGCGCACTACCAGATCATCATCGACGACCCGGCCGAAGTGGCGCGGCAGATGACCGCGGGTCTCAAGGCGGTGAAACAGTTCCGTCGCGAGCGCAATGACGCGTTCCATTTCAACTGGCTGCTGAAAATCGACGAAGGTTTCCAGCGCCCGTTCGACCCGACCCACGCCAACATGGCCAGCCTGCAACTGAGCCACGCGCTGCCGCCCCACGAACTCGCCGCCAACTTGCGCCGCGCGTTCTCGGGGATCGTGGCAGGCAACGTCAAGGACAAGGGCATCCGCCTGATCGAGCAGCATGGTCCGTATGAAATCCACGGCGACCCGGCCATCATGAAACCGCTGGACGAGCTGTTGCAGGCTTTCGTCGCCCAGCACCGCATGAAGCTACCGGGCGGCGCGGCGTACGTACCGTGCTACCGCGTGGTGCAATGAGTTAGCGCTGTACCGCCACACATTTGATTTCCACCAGCAGACCGGGGTGTGCCAGTTCCGACACTCCGATCGTGGTCCAGGCGCAATGCCCGCGTGGGAACAGACGGTTTTTCACCTCGCGAAAAACCGCCATGTGCTGGCTCATGTTGACGTGGTAGGTGGTCATGTCCACCACGTCGTCGAAGGTGCAGCCGCCCTCCTCCAGAACCTCCCGCAGATTCTCCCAGGCCGCGACGAACTGCGCCTCGGGGTCCTCGATCACCGCCAATGCAGCCGTCCGCCCGACCTGGCCTGCGCAGTACAACGTCTTGCCGACCTTGACCGCCGGCACGTAGCCGGCGCGCTCGACGATGGGGTGCATGGAAGGGGGAATGATGAGAAAGCGGTCGGTCATGGTTTGTATCTCTTTAAACCCTGTGGGCGGGAACAGTTCGGACTAGTGTTTTACCTGTTCCGACTAACCCACACCAGATGAGCGACCTATGGACCAACGGATATTGTCCTCTGTCACTCCTTACCCTAAGGTAAGGAATATAACGATGGAGATCTTCACTATGGCGACCGCCACACTGACCTCGAAAGGTCAAATCACCATTCCTGTCCAAGTCAGGACAGCCCTTGGCCTGGAAACAGGCGACCGGGTCGAGTTTGTTGAAATGGAAAACGGGCAGTTTTCCATCATTGCCGCGAGCCACAGGGTTCAGGACCTCAAGGGCTTGATCCGCAAACCTGCCAAGGCCGTTTCCATCGAGGAGATGAACCAGGCCATCGCAGCACAGGGGGCAAAAGCCGGATGATCGGACTGGATACCAATGTGCTGGTGCGCTACGTCACCCAGGATGATCCGGTTCAATCCGCCAAGGCATCCGAGCTGATCGAATCGCTGACCACCGCCTCGCCCGGCTTTGTCAGCATGGTGTCGATCGTGGAATTGGTGTGGGTACTGCAAAGCTGCTACCAGTCGGCCAAGAGCGATGTGGTGACGGTACTGGAAACCCTGCTACGCACCCGCGAATTGACCGTGGAGCATGGGGAGATCATCTGGCAGGCACTGCGCAAGTTTGTGGCGAACAAGGCCGACTTTGCAGACTGCCTGATCGAACGCTGCGCCCATGCCGCCGGTTGCAAGTACACGGCCACCTTCGACCTCAACGCGATCAAGACAACGGGCATGAAACGCCTGGGCTGAACCGCAGCGTTGCGACTACGGGCGGGCTTTGGTAAAAACCGTTTCTAACCTTGATCGAGAGAAAGACTGACGTGCGCACGTTTCTACTCGCCGCCCTGGCCATCGCCCCGACCCTCGTCCTGGCCGACACCATCACCTGGCCCGACCTGCCGAAGAGCTGCTTTGTCAGCGGCCGCTCCGCCACCAGCATGGATGTCGATACCGGTTGCGCCGCCTTCCTGATCAACGTGAAAGGCCAGGCGGCGGGTACACCGATCAAGCTGGATATTCCCCAGTACGCCATGCATGTGGACGAAGCCACCGGCAAGGAAACCCCGGTGATCCTCATCCAGGCAGAGGAGAATGGCGAGGTCAAGGCGGTGGGTTATAGGGAGTTGGGCACCGATCAATTGGGCGCGGCGCTGTTGCGGGAAGTTCGGCTGCTGGGTACCCAGAAGCCGATTTAAGGTTTTTTGCAGGCGCAAGCTTGCGCCTGCAAAAACGCTACCGATTCAGCCGGGGTCAGCGAACCCAACCACCCGCCTGCCAGTGATACCCATCATTGCGCTGCACCCAATGCGGATGCACATAGCGATAACCTTCGCGCACCGGCTCCCAATGGCCGTGCACCGCGACGTAGCGCCCACCTTCCCAACGCCAGTAACCGCGTGACCAGATGTAGCCGTAGCGAACCGGCGGCTCGACTTCAATCACTTGCACCGGCGGCGGTTGCGGCGCGACGACTTCGACATACTCACGTTGCACCGGCCTGCGCTCATGCACAACGCGTTCTTGCACACACCCGGATGCCGCGACGACCATGGCCGCCAGTGCCGCATAACGTAGCCACATAAACAATCCTCGGGCGCTGGCGCCCAGTACCTGCATCGCTGAAAAATGCCCCCTTGTTGCAGCCACGCTCCTGCTTGGCCCTGGGTACTTTTTAACAGGAGGTGTCTGTCAGCTTGCTGAACCCACAGCCCTCAAGCGCTGCACGCGACGGTCGGTCGTTTCAGGCGCACCAAAAGCAGCCCGGCGGCGACCACAGCAATGCCGGCGTAGGTCGGCGCATGGATCACGTCGCCAAACATCAGTGCCGCCCACACCAGGGTGACCGGTGGCTCCAGATAGACCAGCGCGGCCACGTGGGTCGCGGTCATCACGCGCAGCAGCATCCACAGGCTCAAATAGGCGACGAAGGTCGAGAACACGGTGAGCCAGACGATTGAGATCAACACGTCAGGGTCGTGGGGAATACTCAGCGTGTCGGTGTAGAGCACGGCGCCGGTAAAGCCGATCAAGGTCAGCAGCGACTGGATGAACAGCGGCAACACCAACCCAGCGTCGGTTTTTTGCACCGTGCGGCGCTCATACAGGGTCGCCAGCGTCAGCCCCAGTGCCGCGGCGAGTGGCAACACGTACATGACCCAGCCGACGCTGCCCGCATCACTGCCATGCTGCCCAGCTATCACAATGGAAACGCCAGCGAAGCTGATCATCAGGCCGATCCACTGCCAGCCCCCACTGCGCTCGGTAGCGCTGCCGGTCGACAATGCCGCCGTCATCAACGGCTGCAACGCGGCGATGATCGCCGCGATGCCGGGCGGCAAGCCATTCTGGATCGCGACATAGAGACAACTCAGATACAGGAACTGCGAGAGAAACCCGATCACGGCGTAATGGCGAACCTGTGCCCACGAGACCCGCAACAACCTCACATTGAGGAACAGTCCCAGGCACACCGAGACCAACAGGAAACGCCAGAACAGCAAGTTGAACGCACCACTACCCTGCGTGCCCAATTTGGCGCCGATATAGCCTGAACTCCACGACAGCACGAACGCCACCTGCAACAGCAGCCGCTTTAAGGTTGATCGCGTCATGAAGCCTCCGGTCAGTACACGTTGACTGAAAGGCTAAGGGCCACGCATGATTCTGTATATTTGAATAACCCGCACTACCAATCCGTAATAGTGGAATCATGGCCAGACAATTGAATATCGACTTGTTACGCACCTTCCACGCCGTGGCGCGCTTTCGGCGCTTCAACGAGGCGGCCGAGCATGTGCACCGCAGCGCGTCGACCGTGACCACGCAGATTCAAAAACTCGAAGACCAAGTCGGCCAACGCCTGTTCAGCCGCAGCAACCAGGGTGTGGAGCTGACGCTGTACGGCCTGAAACTCCTCGGCGAAACCACCGAATTTCTCAAGAGCCACGACCGCCTGCTGATCACGCTGATGCCCCAGCGCATGCAGGGCAAAATCCGCCTGGGCATTCCCGACACCTACGCGCCGGCATTCATGCAGGAATTCCTGCCCGACTTGATCGCCGACAACCCGCTGCTCGAACTGGAAGTAGAAGCACGTACCAGTGGTGAATTGCTGAATTTATTCATGGCAAACCAACTGGACCTGACCATTACCGTGAGCGCACAACCGCTGGCACAGGGCGAACGCCTGGGGTCGGTTCAACCGTTGTGGGTTGCGGCCGAGGGCTTTAGCTGTGCGTCGAATGCGGCACTGCCGATCACCGTGCCTGTCGCCGGCTGCCCCTACCGCGCGGCGGCCTTGCAGGCGTTGAAGGATCACGGGGTTTACCACCGTGTGTTGCTGGAGAGCCCCAACTCATCAGCGGTTGAAGCCTGTGTGCGCAGTGGCGTGGCGGTAGGCCTGATGGAAAAAAGTCGCATGGGCGAAGGGCTGAAACACATGACGGAACTGCCGCCGTTGTCGGCGCAGCACTTGTACCTCCTCTGCGATACCGGCAATGCATTGGCGTTGCACCTGCACGAGCAGGTCAGGCACTTCAAGGTGTAGACACTGCGCACAAAAAAGCCCGCTGACCGTTACCGGTTCAGCGGGCTTTTTACACAGGCTCGGTACTTGGCTTACAGCGCCAGGTCAGAAGCCGGCTTGCTCGGCTCAGCCGCAGGCTTGGCAGCCTCGGTTGCCGTTGGAGCGGTGAGCTGCGGAATCGCAGGCGGTGGGGTCAGTTGCAGGATACCGGCGGTGTACGCCCATTCCTTGGCAACAGCCTCAGGACTGTCGTTCAGCTTGGTGCCGTAGCTCGGTACGATCTGGTGCAGTTTTTCCTGCCACTCAGGGGTCGCGACCTTGTCCTTGAACACTTTCTGCAGCACGGTCAGCATGATCGGAGCCGCGGTGGACGCGCCTGGCGATGCACCCAACAGGCCTGCGATGGTGTTGTCGGCGGAGCTGACCACTTCGGTACCGAGTTTCAGGACGCCGCCCTGCTCTTCGTCACGCTTGATGATCTGCACGCGCTGACCGGCTTGCCACAGGCGCCAGTCTTCTTTCTTGGCGTTCGGGAAGTACTCTTTCAGCGCGTTGTAGCGGTCGTCATCCGACAGCATCAGTTGGCCGGCAAGGTACTCGACCAGTGGGTATTCACGAATACCGACTTTGGTCATTGGCCAGATGTTGTGGGTGGTGGTGCTGGTCAGCAGGTCCAGATACGAGCCTTCTTTCAGGAACTTGGTCGAGAAGGTCGCGAATGGGCCAAACAGGATTACGCGCTTGCCATCAAGCACGCGGGTGTCCAGGTGCGGAACCGACATCGGTGGCGCGCCAACCGAAGCCTTGCCGTAGGCCTTGGCCAGGTGCTGTTCGGCGATGGCTGGGTTATCAGTCACCAGGAACGAACCACCCACTGGGAAGCCGGCGTATTCCTTGGCTTCCGGGATGCCCGACTTCTGCAGCAGGTGCAAGGCACCGCCGCCAGCGCCGATGAACACGAACTTGGCGTCGGTTTCAGTCTTGGTGCCGTCTTTCAGGTTTTTGTAGCTGACGCGCCACGAACCGTCGGCGTTCTTGGTGATGTCCTGCACTTCGCTCGACAGTTTCAGATCAAACTTCGGCGTGGTTTGCAGGTGAGCGACGAACTGGCGGGTGATCTCGCCGAAGTTCACGTCGGTGCCGATCGGGGTCCAGGTGGCCGCGATTTTCTGGTTCGGGTCACGCCCTTCCATCATCAGCGGAACCCACTTGGCGATCTGCGCCGGGTCTTCGGAGTACTGCATGCCGGCAAACAGCGGGCTGGCTTTCAGTGCTTCGTAACGCTTCTTGAGGAACTTGATGTTGTCATCGCCCCACACAAAGCTCATGTGCGGCGTGGAGTTGATGAACGAACGCGGGTTCTTCAGCACGCCCTGCTGGACCTGCCAAGACCAGAACTGACGGGAGATCTGGAACGCTTCGTTGATTTCGACCGCTTTAGGGATCTCAACGTTGCCGTTCTTGTCTTCGGGGGTGTAGTTCAGCTCAGCCAGGGCCGAGTGACCGGTACCGGCGTTGTTCCAGCCGTTGGAGCTTTCTTCGGCCACGCCGTCGAGGCGCTCGACCATTTCCATCGACCAGTCCGGCTGCAGCTCATTGAGCCATACACCCAGGGTCGCACTCATGATGCCGCCGCCGATCAGCAGCACATCGACTTTCTTTGCCTCTTCCGCGTGAACGGACGTTATCCCCAGCGACAAAGCCAGCCCCAGCAGGGCAGTGTTTACTTTTTTAAACATCAGTAGCACCTATGATAAAACGCCATCCGCCCTGCCGATCCGGATCATGGGCACCCCTCAATCACGCTGCGCCAGGCAACGCATCGCGGGGTGTGCACATTCATTCGGGGACCGCAGGGTGGGCACACAAGGCCGACGTGTCGACCTCACTTTTATGTCCCTTCTGCGCTGACTTCTTATCATTATTGGCTTCAGCTACCTGGGCGACAGCCAATCACCGGGACGTATACGGGTGTACGCACCGGAGAAAGACTAGACCAAGACGGCGCGCAGAATATCACGCCAAACAGCGGTTATGCGCTGTTTGGCCAATTGACAGCTCTGAATCGCGGGTTTTAACGCTTTACTGTCAAGCCCGATGGGCGCGACGTGGGGTCACAGGGTGGCCAGGGCGATGGAACTCTGCCGAAAAAGGCTGTTCTAGACACCTTCGTCGCTGCTTGCGTAGCATCGGCGGCTCTCCTTCGTGCCATTCATCCAAACAGAGCGATCCATGTCTATCCACCAAACTCCCGGGCACGTGCTGCCCGCGCGCAGTGCCGCCAAAATGGAAGCGGCCATGGCCGTGGGCGCTTTCGCTATCGGTACCGGCGAATTCGCCATCATGGGCCTGATGCCCGACATTGCCCACAACCTCAACCTCAGCGAACCCCAGGTCGGCCACGCCATCAGTGCCTATGCCCTGGGCGTGATGGTCGGCGCGCCACTGCTGGCAATCCTCGGCGCCAAACTGCTGCGCAAACATATGTTGCTGCTGTTGATGGGGCTGTATGCCTTGGGCAACCTGGCCACGGCGTTCACCCCGACCTTTGGTTCACTGGTGGCTTTCCGCTTTATCAGTGGCCTGCCCCATGGCGCCTACTTTGGCATCGCTGCCGTTGTCGCCTCCAGCATGGTGCCCACCGACAAACGCGCCGGCGCCGTCGCGCGGGTAATGATGGGGCTGACCCTGGCGATGCTGCTGGGCAACCCGATTGCCACCTTCCTCGGCCAGTATCTGGGCTGGCGTTCGGCATTTGCACTGGTCAGTGCCATCGCCGTGTGCACGATTGCGCTGGTCTGGCGCTACGTCCCCGATCGCCGCGATGAACCGCGCAGCGACCCGCGCAAGGAACTGCGCGCCTTCACCAAACCCCAGGTGTGGATGGCCCTGGCCATTGGCGCCATCGGCTTTGCCGGGATGTTCTGCGTGTTCAGCTACCTGGCGCCGACGATGCTTGAAGTCACCAAGGTGTCACCGCAATGGATTCCGTTCGGGCTGGCCGCATTTGGCGTCGGCGGGATTATCGGCAACATTGCCGGCGGCAAGCTGTTTGATCGCCTGCAATTTCGGGCGGTGGGTTTGATTCTGGTGTGGTCGATGGCGGTGCTGCTGTTCTTCCCATTCGCCGCCGGGTCGCTCTGGGGCGTGCTGCTGGGCATCGGCCTGGTCGGCACCATGGTGTCACTGGCCGCACCGCTGCAAATCCGCCTGATGGACATCGCGCACGAAGCACCGAGCCTGGCGGCCGCGTCCAACCATGCTGCGTTCAACCTGGCCAACGCGCTGGGCCCGTGGTTTGGCGGCATGGCGATTACAGCGGGGCTGGGTTGGACCAGCACCGGGTATATCGGCGCGGCCACGGCGCTGGTCGGGCTGGGCGTTTACCTGATGGCACGACGGATGCGAGGCGGTCATTGAACGAAAAAGGGGCAGGCAACCCTGCCCCGATCACGGGTTTAATCGTGCAGCAAGCCTGAGCTGTACTGGCTGAAACTACTGCCCAACCCGCTCCCGCCAACGTTCACCTTGGTCGCATTTGCGGCGCCATGGCCATCGAACGACTGACAGCCTTCGGAAAGGCATGTACTGGTGCTGACGCCCGCGCAACCACTGAGCAGCACAACACCGGCAATAAGCATGGTTTTTATCAGGTTCAAGCGCATTTTTCAGATCCCTGGCGGCTCAAGCGTGAACGATTGTGTCGTGCGGATGATCCTATGCCTGTGGGTTGCCAGGCATCATGAAGTTTCTCTACGTGACAGCTGCGGTTCAGGCTGCAATCAATATGCGGGCAGTCGTTTGAAACAACACCCACCAGAACAAACAGGAATTATTCGCATTTATTGGCAATGAGATGAATACATGGCATATGGCGGTTTTTTCTCTACACTCCGGGAACGTAAAGAAAGGAATTTTTCGTGAGCATTTCAACGAATTCAAAACCGCGTTCCACTGATGATGAAATAGACCTTATTCCACTTCTCCTCGCCTTGTGGTCAAGTAAGAAAACCGTAATAGCCACCACCGTCGCGGGCGCGGCTGTCTCATTTGCAATCAATGCGACGGCTCCCGAACAATGGACTGCCAGTACTTACATCACCAAGTCGTCGCTCTATAGTTTATATAAAGCAGTTAAAGACAACGATGCAAGCGCCCAAGCGAATACACCACCGCAGGAAACCGAGCTCTACAGCTCCATACAAAACGACATGTTCTATACGGCCATGGGCGTGATGGCGGCGCAGTCGGTTAACGTGAAGGAAACTGCGCCGAAGACAGGTAAAAACGAGGCTATCCTGTATATCGCATCGGCCACCGCGACCACTGAAGCGCTGGCGCGATCGCAACTCAAATCCGCCCTGGATACAGCGAACACGGACGCCATCGCGCTGAACTTACCCGCCTTGGCTTCTGATAATAACGTGCGCGCGTTCAACGCCCTCGACGACGTAAAAGCCGCCAATACCAGACCCTCAAAAAAATTCACCTTTCTAGGTGGCTTTTTAGGCTTGATATTAGGCAGCTTGTTCGTGATCAGTAGATTTCTCATACAGCAACACCAACACGCCCGTCGGACGTGAAGTGCGCTATAGAAATGCTTCAACCAGAAAATAGATAGTGCAGACCAACAGCGATGCAACAAAAAAAATAAACAATTTCGCAGAAAATGTCGTTTTCATTAATAGTACTTATAAGAAAGCAGGTGATGGCCTGGAGCCATTATCGCACTGCGCCACTCTTTATTCACAGTGTTTTTTGCGCGCGCGGGCGAGGAGCCCCCCCCCCTCTTTTCGGTCGTCTGGCATGCAGGCTTGCAACCACCAGCCGCCTCGCCAAGCGCAAGATTTTTCATCAAGGGAATGTCATGACGCAATGATTGAAGCCGGGCATCCTGGACCAGGGCAGGCAGCGCACGAATCCTGCCCTTGATTCCTGATAAACTCGCCCCCTCTGCCTTACCCACTCAGATTGTCCAATGTCCCTGACCAGCGCTTTATCGCAACCCTTGTCCCGCCGCTTTTCCGTCGCCCCGATGATGGATTGGACCGACCGCCACTGCCGGTACTTCCTGCGCCTGCTCTCCAAGCACGCCCTGCTCTACACCGAGATGGTCACCACCGGCGCAATCCTGCACGGCGATCACGAACGCTTCCTGCGTCACAACGAAGCCGAGCACCCGCTTGCGTTGCAGTTGGGCGGCAGTGTGCCGGCGGATCTGGCTGCGTGCGCGCGCATGGCCGAAGCTGCGGGGTATGACGAGGTGAACCTGAACGTGGGTTGCCCCAGCGACCGCGTGCAGAACAACATGATTGGCGCGTGCTTGATGGGTCACCCGGCCCTGGTGGCCGATTGTGTGAAGGCGATGCGCGATGCAGTGTCGATTCCGGTGACGGTGAAGCATCGTATCGGGATCAACGGCCGGGACAGTTACGCCGAGCTGTGTGATTTCGTCGGGCAGGTCAAGGACGCGGGCTGCACCAGTTTTACCGTGCATGCACGGATCGCGATTCTGGAGGGGTTGTCGCCCAAGGAGAATCGGGACATTCCACCGTTGCGTTATGACGTGGCGGCGCAGTTGAAGCAGGATTTTGCTGAGCTGGAGATTATCCTCAATGGCGGGATCAAGACGCTGGAGCAGTGCCACGAGCACTTGCAGACATTTGACGGCGTAATGCTCGGCCGCGAGGCCTATCACAACCCGTATTTGCTGGCAGAGGTGGATCAGCAGTTGTATGGCAGCTCGCAGCCGGTGATCAGCCGGGCTGAGGCGCTGGCGCAGTTGCGGCCTTATATTGCGCAGCACTTGGCCACGGGCGGCTCGATGCATCACATCACACGGCATGTGCTGGGACTCGGCACGGGCTTCCCCGGGGCGCGCAAGTTTCGGCAGTTGTTGTCGGTGGACATTCATAAAGCCACGGACCCTTTGGCGTTGCTGGACCAGGCTGGGGAGTTGTTGGAGGGGCGCTGATGGGCTGCGTGTCAGGGAAATGTTGAGTGGCTGGGCTGTTGTGGCGAGCAGGCTTGCCCTGCGTTGGGGTGCGAAGCGCCCCCAGTAGGACTGGTGCGATTTTTCAGTTGGAACGCGTTGATAGGTTTCAGGGCCGCTGCGCGACCCAACGCAGGGCAAGCCTGCTCGCCACAGGGAGACGGCTTCCACGGGACTGCGCTGCCCGCAGGGCAGTTGGGTTGAACCTGCCGGCCGTTTTGCCCTCCTATTTAACAGCAAGATCAGTCATTCAAACGGCTGTTTTCAGGTTGTTGCCCTCGCAAACGATCGAACGCATTTGCGCCCTTGAGCGCCTGCCAGCGCTCGGGTAATGTCATCAGACCCATAGGACAGAGCACGCCCATGACTTCCAAGCTGGAACAACTCAAGCAATTCACCACTGTCGTAGCCGATACCGGCGATTTCTCAACCCTCGCCAAGCTCAAGCCGCAAGACGCCACCACCAACCCTTCCCTGCTGCTCAAGGCCGCCTCGATTCCAGGCTATGCCAAGCTGCTGGATGAGTGTGTGAAGGACTGCAACGGTGATGTCGGCCTGGCCAGCGACCGGTTTGCAGTGGCCGTCGGCCAGGAGATCCTGAAAGTGGTGCCTGGGCGCATCTCCACCGAAGTGGATGCGCGCCTGTCATTCGATACCGACGCCGTGCTCAAGCGTGCGCACCGCCTGATCGACCTGTACGACAAGGCTGGTGTTGGCCGTGATCGCGTGCTGATCAAGATCGCCTCCACCTGGGAAGGTATCCGCGCGGCGGAGAAGCTCGAGAAAGAAGGCATCCAGACCAACCTGACGCTGCTGTTCTCCTTCGCCCAGGCCGTAGCGTGCGCAGAAGCCGGCGTGTTCCTGATCTCGCCGTTCGTGGGCCGTATCTATGACTGGTACAAGAAGGCCAATGGCAATGACTACACCGGCGCCGAAGACCCAGGTGTGCAGTCGGTAACGCGCATCTACAACTACTACAAGGCCAATGGCTACAAGACCGTGGTGATGGGGGCGAGCTTCCGTAATCTGAGCCAGATCGAAGAGCTGGCCGGGTGTGATCGCCTGACCATCAGCCCGGATCTGCTGGAGAAGCTGGCAGCCGATGAAGGCAAGCTGGAGCGCAAGCTTTCGCCAGGCCATGCCGGCGAAGCCCGTGTGCATCTGACAGAAGCGCAGTTCCGTTGGGAGTCCAACGAGGATGCGATGGCCACCGAGAAACTGGCCGAGGGTATTCGTCAGTTTGCTCGCGACCAGGAGAAACTGGAGGCGTTGCTGACTGCCAAGCTGTAAAAGCGGCGGTAGCAAAAAGGGCGGCACCCTCGCGGGTACCGCCCTTTTTTGTGTTTCATCGATCTTGAGCTGGCCACCGTTCAAGTTGCAGGCGCACGCTTGCTCACGGGTGCGGCAGCAACGGATAAGGTGATCGACACGCCGCCATCGCTGGCAAGCCAGCGCCTACCGTTGGAATCCAGGTCAGTGGCGTTCGAGGGCATTCACGAGATCGTGGAACGCTTCGCGATTGGACTCGTTCAGGCCCATCAGGATCTTGTGCGCTTCCAGCACCTTGACCCGCACCACTTCCTCGGACTGATCCTGGGAAGGCAGGTCGGTCAGGCATTCAGGGCATGGGATCGGGCGATCAACGATGTTGAACACCTGGTCGAAGCCCATGGACTGCAGCAGACGGGTGATGTCTTCATGGGTGGTGACGACCGTCGGCAACAGGCCGACCTTCTGCCGAGACAGAATGGACAACTTGGCCAACAACCCAAGGGTGGTGCTATCGATGCTGCGGGTTTCGGTCAGATCGATCACGATCGCCGAAAAATTCAACGCTGTGAAAATCCGCTCAATCGTCGCATCCAGCGCCGAACACAAGGTCAGGCGCACTTCACCGACAAATTTCAGGACGAAGGTCCCGTCTTGCTCGGCGAATTGGATTCTTCCGGTACTCATCAAAGATTCCTGCTCAACACCAATAGGGCGATATCATCCGGCATCTCCCCTAGCGTGGCCAATCCAAAAACCTGCCGCAGGCCATCCAGGCTGCCGCCCGCCGACTTGACCTTTTGGGGCAAGGCAGCTTCTTTCTCTTTGAGTGTAGGCTCTGGAAGCAGGTCCAGGATGCCATCGGACATCAGCGTCAGGCTGAACGTCGGTGGCAGCTCCAGGATGTGGTCTTCGTAGGTCGCTTCATTGAACAAGCCTACGGGCAGGCCACGCCCTTCCAGGTAGCGCACACTGTCGGGAGTGTACAAAACCGGCATCGGCAGGTGACCGCCGATGCTGTAGGTCAAAAGACCGGTTTCTTCATCAATCACGCCGCCTACCATCGTCACGTGCTTGCCCAGCTTGCAACTGATCAAGCCCCGGTTGATGTGGCCCAACACCTCGGAGGGGGTGAACTCCGGCAAGGTGCCATTGCGCTTGGATTCGAACAACAGCCGTGTGGTCATGAACTTCAACAACACGGTTACAAAAGCAGAGGATGCGCCATGGCCGGAAACATCGGCCAGGTAAAACGCGACACGCCGCTCATCAACACGGAAGTAATCGACGAAATCACCCGACAGGTACAACGACGGGATGATCTGGTGAGCGAACTGGAATTCGTCGATGGTCCACGGGCTGACCGGCAACATGTTCATCTGCACCTGGCGACCGGCGTTCTGGTCTTCCTGGAGCAGGTTCAGGCTGGCTTCGAGTTCGCGGTTGGCGGTTTCGAGCTTTTCGCGGTAACGCTGGTTTTCCAACAACAGGCGTGCACGGTCCAGGGCACGTCGTACCGAGTGCTCCAGCACCGCCAGGTCTTCCAAGGGCTTGATCAGGTAGTCGGCAGCGCCCAGGCGCAAGGCCTCGACGGCATCGTTCATCACCCCGGCACCGGACACGACAATCACCGGCGTCTGCGGGGCAAGCTCGGTCACCTGGCGAATCAGCTCGAGGCCGCCCATCTGGGGCATGCGCAGGTCGCAGATCACGAGGTCGGGCTTGTCGCGCTCGAACACTTGGAGACCCTGTTGGCCATTGCTGGCCTGCAGGACGCTGAAGCCACTGTCTTCCAAATAGGCCGCGAGGCTCGCGCGCACTACTTCGTCGTCATCGATTATCAGCAGCGTGGCACTGGTTTTTTGCATGTGGGCAAACGGCGCCAGAATTAGGTTGGCGTAGGTGGCTCGGCAATGGCCGGGCGCACGTACTGGATTCGCTTTCTAGCCTCTCTGTCCTACAACATACGGGATTTTAGCCCACGCACAACGGTAAAGCAGAGGTGCCCTTCTAAGGCGCAGACGGTACTCCCATCCGCCAGGGGTTTCAAGCTCATGCCGATGGTCGCCGGGCGTCTTTACACCGCAAATCACCGGGAGTTATAAGAACGGGCACGACCACAACACAAAGTAAGGATGGAACCCATGAGCGAACACGAGCGCGACTACGCCGAAAAACGCGATTTCATCCGCATGCGCGTGGATGCCGATGTGTCTCTTATCCACGCCGGGCAGGAGATTGCCGGGGTGTGCGTGGACCTTTCAAGCTCCGGAATGCAGGTCCAGGCGCCTCGCCATTTCAACGCAGGCGACCACCTGACGGTGCGCATCGAATCGGAGCACGCCGCACTCAAGGGGTTGGAGGCGGACACCGAAGTGGTCTGGACCAAGACCACCGGTGAGCAGCAGCAACTGGGCCTCAAGATCTTGAAAATGCACTGAAAAGTGCGCACAAAAAAAGGCGACCGCCAGGGTCGCCTTTTTTCATTTCAAAACGTCACGGCTTAGAAGTCGTCGACGACCTTGCCATCCTTGACCTTGAACTCACGGTTCTGCAGGTAGGCGTTGCGGATAAACGTGTATTTGTCGCCGGTGATCAGCTTCTCGCTGTCGAGCAGGCTGGCACGGGTGTCCACGATATTCAGGCCGAAGGTGCTGTTGCGCCAGCCGATATCGTTCATGTAGCGGTACGGTTGGGTGTAGCTGTCCACGTACTTGGACGGCGCGTCACGCAAGGTGCTCGGGCCCAGCAACGGCAGCATCACGTAAGGCCCGCTGCCGACGCCCCAGTAGCCGAGGGTCTGGCCGAAGTCTTCGTCACTGCGCTGCAGCCCCATTTTGGTGCCGACGTCGATAAAGCCCAGCACACCGAAGGTGGTGTTCATCAGCAGGCGAGCCGTGTCCACACCCGCCGCATGCGGCTTGAGCTGCAGCACGTTGTTGGCCAGGTTGCCGACATCGCCGATGTTGCGGAAGAAGTTGTGCACACCGTCCTGCACGAATTGCGGAGTCACAAACTGATAGCCCTGGGCCAACGGCTTGAGCGCGTAGGTATCAACGGTGTCGTTGAAGGTGAAGATCGGGCGGTTGACGCTTTCCCATGGATCGTCTTCGGACGCGGCCTGTGCGGCGAACGGCGCCAGCAGCACAGTGGCACACACCGACAGCTGAGCGAAGTAGTGGCTCCAGCGCATAGCTTTTGCTCCTTGAATGGTCTGTCATGGGCGCTATGCCCTGAATAAGACGGCCAGTATATGACGGAAGTGTCCAATTAGGCAGCATGCAGGAAACGACATACGGGAAATGCACAAAATTCCTACAATTAACCCTGCTGTCATCGGCTTGTCATCGTGCCCCGTTAGCGTCAGGGCTATTTCAGGGATGTTGAAATGCCTCACGCCGAGATTGCCATCGCCAGCGCGCCTGCCTTGACTGCAGTTCTGTTTGGCCTGAGTGGCTGCCTGGTGGACTTCGGTTCCCGGGCACGCACCGATTCCCCCACGCTGGGCTCCCATGCCACACCCGGCGCCCTGAAAATCCTGCGCAGCCTGAAGGATCAAGGCGTGCCCTGTGCCTGGCTGGATGAATTGCCACCCCCGGTGACCACCGCGCTGTCGGCCTCACTCCCCGAGTGGCTCAAGGCTGCATCGCCCTCCTCCATCCGCTGGCCTGCACCTCACGCGTGCTGGCAAGCCTTGATGGAACTGAATATCGAACGCCTGGAAGGCTGCGTGCTGGTCAGCGGCGAGCCGCGCTTGCTGCAATCGGGGCTGAACGCCGGCCTGTGGACTATCGGCCTGGCCTCGTGCGGCTCGCTGTGCGGCATGGCCCCCGAGCAATGGCAGGCGCTGAGCGAGCAGGAGCGCGAGTACAAGCGCGGCAAGGCCACCGTCGCCCTGTATGGCCTGGGCGTGCACTCGGTGATCGACCACCTGGGCGAGCTCGGCAGTTGCCTGGCCGACATCAGTCTGCGCCAGCTCAAGGGCGAGAAGCCCTGATCGAGATCATGCACGGAGGGCGCCAGTGGATTAATCTACAGGTCAGCTCGTAGACCTTTCTCGGCGTGCCGTGGTCTATGCCAGTGCCTATCGATAAAAGGAACCACGTCATGCCTGATCGCAAAAAACTGGAAGAACAGGTCGAGATCCTGCGCGGGCAGTTGGAACAGGAACCGCCGCTGCCGGAAGAAAAACGCGAAGCGCTGGAAGCCTTGATTGCCAAGTTTGAATTACAACTTGAACTTGAACCGGCGACTCAGACGCCGAGTATTTCCGATGATGTGAACCAAGCGGCCATAGAGTTCGATGCCGATCATCCGGTCATTTCCGGCACATTGCGCAATATCATGATCACCCTGGGCAACATCGGGATCTGAACCAAGCCCCAAGGCAAGCGCAGAAACCCATGTGGGAGCTGGCTTGCCTGCGATCGCGATCATTCAGTCATCCATCAGGTGACTGATACACCGCCGTCGCAGGCAAGCCAGCTCCCACATTTGATTTGCGTGATAGCTACTGGCGAGCCAGGCGCACGTTCTGGAACGCCACATCCTCGGTGCTGCGGTACGGGTTGATATCCAGCCCGCCACGCCGCACATACCGCGCATACACCGTCAGTGTCTCTGGCTTGAGCAAGCGCTGCAGGTCGAGGAAGATGCGCTCCACGCACTGCTCATGGAAGTCCGAATGCTGGCGAAAGCTCACCAGGTATTCGAGCAAACTGACGTGATCGAGTGCCGCCCCGCGATAGTCCACCACCACGCTGCCCCAGTCTGGCTGGCTGGTCACCGGGCAGTTGGATTTGAGCAAGTGGCTGTGCACGCTCTCCTCGACCACACGCGAAGCATCGCAGCGCAAGAGTTCGGGGCGCGGGTGTTCGTAGTTGCTGACGCTGATATCCAGATCGTCGATGCACACACCCGGCAAAGCCTGCACGCCTTCGGCTTCAACCTCGGCCAGACTGCGCACGCGCACGCTCACAGGCTTGCCGGCAGCCGCGCTGAGGTCGGTGCGCAGGGTGGCTTCCAGACTGTGTACGTCGGCAAACGCGCTCTGGTTGAGCGAATTGAGGTACAGCTTGAATGACTTGGATTCGATGATGTTCGGCGAATCGGCCGGAATGCTGAATTCACCGATGGCCACCACCGGCTTGCCCGATGGCAACAACCAGGACAATTCGAAGCAATTCCAGAAATCCACGCCTTTATAAGGCAGGGTCTCGGCGCTCAGGCCCAGCTCGGCCCATTTGGCGGCGCGCGGAATCGGGAACAACAACGAGGGGGTGTAGGTGGAGATGTATTCACTGGACTTGCCCAGCGGCGAATGTTCGGCTGCGGGATGCATGGCGGAAACCTGGCTAAATAAACCCCGCCAGTCTACCAGCCTTTGATCGCGCCTCTAAGAACCGCCTTACTCGACGGTCAGCTTGCCGACCATCCCCGCCTGGTAATGCCCCGGCAGGTTGCATGCGAACTCAAGCCCGGTGGCCTTGGTAAAGGTCCAGGTCAGCTCGGCGGTTTTGCCCGGCCCCACCAGCACACTGTTGGGGTCGTCGTGCTTCATGCCGCCCATGTCGCCATGGCCCATCGCACTGTGGTCCATCTTGCCCATACCGGTGGCGGTAAGCATGCCGCTCGCTTGCATCTGCAACATTTCCTTCTGGTGCTCGGCATGCATCGCCGCGTCACCCAGGTTGAATTCATGGAGCAACTGGCCTTTGTTGACGAGTACAAAGCGCACCGTCTCACCAGCCTTGACGTCCAAGGACTTGGGTGAAAAGGAAATGTCCTGCAGCGTGACTTGCACGGTGCGCGTGGCCTGGTTCGCCGGCGCCGGCTGGCCGAACGCGTATGTGTGAGCCGTGTCAGCCGCCGCACCGAAACTCAGCGCCAACAGGCAGCCTGCCAACATCAGGGGAGTACGCAACGCCATCTCTCTTCTCCGAAACTATGTAAACCGTAGGATCAGCACTCTAAGATGACGCCGCTGCCAGCCAGCTGACTGCTAGATTACAACTTTGTCAGGTTGCGCCCTTACCCCGGCCTCCACGGTATAAAGCCGGTCGTGCCCTGTTTGCCAAGAGCTGCCCATGAAACTGTTGATTGTCGAAGACCAAGCCAAAACCGGCCAATACCTGCGCCAGGGCCTGGCCGAGGCTGGCTTTACCACCGAATGGGTGGCCGACGGCGCCAGCGGCCAGCACCTGGCGTTGACCGGCGACTACGACCTGCTGATCCTCGACGTGATGCTGCCCGGCCGCGACGGCTGGCAAATCCTGCAAGCGGTGCGCGGCGCCGGCCTGGATATTCCGGTGCTGTTCCTGACCGCCCGGGACGCCGTGGAAGACCGCGTGCACGGCCTGGAACTCGGCGCCGACGACTACCTGGTCAAACCCTTCGCCTTTTCCGAACTGCTGGCACGCGTGCGCAGCCTGTTGCGCCGTGGCAGCAGTGCCCCGCAGGAAACCGCCTTGCAGTTGGCCGACCTGCGCCTGGATTTGATTCGCCGCCGTGTCGAACGGGACGGCCAGCGCATCGACCTCACCGCCAAGGAGTTCTCGCTGCTGGAACTGTTGCTGCGCCGCCAGGGCGAAGTGCTGCCCAAGTCGCTGATTGCCTCCCAGGTCTGGGACATGAATTTCGACAGCGACACCAACATCATCGAAGTGGCGATCCGCCGGTTGCGCCTGAAAGTCGACGACAACTACCCCACCAAGCTGATCCACACCGTGCGCGGCATGGGTTATGTGCTGGAGGCGCGGTGCAATTGATCTCGCGCCTGTCCCTGGCCAGCCGCCTGGCCTTGCTGTTTGCCGGCTGTACTGCGGTGGTGTCGCTGCTGGCAGGCGTGCTGTTCAATCATGCCAGCGAAACGCACTTTATCGAGCTGGACCAGCAACTGCTCGACGGCAAACTAGTCGCCTTGCGCAGTACCTTGCAGGGCGTCGACACACCGCAGCTGTTTGCCCAGCGCGAAGCGCAACTGCGCACCGAACTCGCTCGCCAACCCGACCTGACGCTGCGCATCAGCGCCGCTGGCCAGCGCTGGTTTGACGGCGCGGCGGGCATGAGCTTGCCCGAGGCACCGGGCTTGCACCGCCTGCAGAACGCCGGCACCGACTACCGCGTGTACAACGTGCCACTGGCGCCAAGCCAGCCGGACTCGCCGCAACTGAGCCTGATACTCGACATCACTCACCACCAACACTTCCTGCAGCGCATGCAGCACCTGATCTGGTTGACCGTCGGCCTCTCGGCCCTGGCCACCGCATTGCTCGGCGCCTGGGCCGCGCGCAGTGGGTTGCGACCCTTGCGACGCATGGGCGATGTGGCGGCCAGCGTCTCCGCGCATTCCCTGACCCAGCGCCTGCCCGAGCAGCACATGCCACCAGAGCTGGCGGAACTGGCCCAGGTCTTCAACGCGATGCTCGGTCGCCTGGATGACGCGTTCCAGCGCCTTTCGGCTTTCTCCGCCGATATCGCCCACGAACTGCGCACGCCGCTGTCGAACCTGTTGACCCACACCCAAGTCATCCTCACCCAGCCGCGCCCGCTGGAGGACTACCGCGAGGCGCTGCACAGCAACCTGGAAGAGTTGCAATGGATGGCGCAACTGGTCAACGACATGCTCTACCTGGCCAAGGCCGACCACGGCTTGCTGGTGCCCACGCGCGAACCGCTGGCGCTGGCGGAGGAAGTCGACGCGTTGCTGGAGTTCTTCACGCTGCTGGCCGAAGACGCGCAGGTCAGCCTGGTGTGCGCAGGCGCTGCCCATACACGCGGCGATCGCAGCATGCTGCGCCGGGCCTTGTCGAACCTGCTGGATAACGCGCTGCGGTTTACCCCGGCGGGTGGCGAAGTGCGGGTACGGATGACAGAAGGTGCCCGCGGGGTGACGCTGACTGTAGAGAACAACGGTGAAGGTATTGCACCGGCGCTGTTACCGCGCCTGTTTGATCGCTTCTATCGAGTCGACCCGGCGCGCCGCGAAGGCAGCAGCGAGCATGCGGGGCTGGGCCTGGCGATTACCCAGTCGATCGTGCGAGCGCATGGCGGAAGGATTTATTGTGAGTCGCAGGCAGGATGGACGCGGTTTGTGATTGAGTTGCCGAAGGAGGATTGAGGCAAGCTGGCGGGCCCTATCGCAGGCAAGCCAGCTTGTGAATACATTCAAATGTGGGCTGGCTAGCCTGCGATAGCGGTGTTAACGGCTACGAATATCTGAGGGCATGCGCCGGCTCAATCTTCGCCGCGCGATACGCCGGGTAAATGGTCGCCAAGAAGCTCAACACAAACCCCGCCGAGCAAATCAACAACACATCCCCACCCTGCAGCTCCGACGGCAGGTTGCTGACAAAATACACATCCGAACTGAAGATATGCTGCCCGGTCACGCGCTCCAGCCAGCCCACCAGCTCACTGACATTCAGCGCCGCAATCACCCCCAGCACCCCGCCGATCAAGGTGCCGACGATGCCGATCACCGTGCCCTGCACCATGAAGATCGCCATGATCTGCCGAGGCGTGGCGCCGATGGTGCGCAGGATCGCGATGTCTGCGCCCTTGTCATTCACCACCATGATCAAGGTCGCGATGATGTTGAACGCGGCCACGGCGACGATCATCAGCAACAGCAGGCCGATCATGGTCTTTTCCATCTTCATCGCGCTGAACAGGCTGCCCTGGGTGTGGGTCCAGTCGTCCGCCTTGTAGGCTGCACCGAGGCTGCCGGCGATGTCCGTCGAGACCTTGGGCGCTGCGTACAGGTCCTTCACCGCCAGGCGCACGCTCTGCACCTGGTTCGGCTGCCAATGCTGTATCTCGGCAGCGTCGGCCATATGGATCAGGGCCATGGAGCCATCCAGCTCGGCGCCGACCTTGAAGATGCCGACCACATTCAAGCGCTGCATGCGTGGGGTGATACCGCCCGGAGCGCTGCTGATTTCCGGCACGATCAGGGTCAGCTTGTCGCCCACACTCAGGCGAAAACGCCGCGCGGTGATTTCACCGACGACCACGCCGAACTCGCCGGGCTTCAGGTCGTCGAGTTTGCCCTGCACGATGTGCTGGGCCACGATCGACACCTTGCCTTCCTGCGCCGGATCGACGCCGCTGATCTCGATCGGCTGCATCGCGCCCTTGTAGGAGAACATGCCGTCCATCTGCGTGAACGGAACAGCGGCGGTGACTTCTGGATTTTTCATCGCCGCCGCAGCTACCGGCTGCCAATCATCGATCGGGTTCACGCCGACGATGGTCGCGTGGGGCACCATGCCGAGGATGCGCGAGCTCATTTCGCGCTGGAAGCCGTTCATCACCGACAGCACCACAATCATTGCCAGCACGCCCAGGGCGAGGCCGATCATCGAGGTCATCGAGATAAACGAAACAAAACGGTTGCGGCGCTTGGCGCGGGTATAGCGCGTGCCGATGAAAATCGATAACGGTCTGAACATTCGCGGGCACCGTTGAAAAAATGAAAAAACCCGGCGCTATAGGCACCGGGCTTGAAACGGGTCAGATGGCGACCAAGTGACCTTCCTGCAGGTGCAGCACACGGTCCATCTGGCGGGCCATGCTCATGTCATGGGTCACCACCAGGAACGCGGTGCGCATCTGGGTGCTCAGTTCCAGCATCAAGTCCTTGATGCCCTGGGCGGTGTGGGAGTCGAGGTTGCCGGTCGGCTCATCGAGCATCACCAGGCCCGGGTTGTTCACCAGGGCACGGGCAATCGCCACACGCTGGCGCTCGCCGCCGGACAATTCGGCCGGCTTGTGCTCCAGGCGATGGCCAAGGCCGACGCGCTCCAGCAACGCCTTGGCACGCTCGCGCGCCTGCGGGATCGCAGTCTTGCCGATCAACAGCGGCATGCACACGTTTTCCAGCGCAGTGAATTCCGGCAACAGGTGGTGAAACTGGTACACAAAGCCCAGCGAACGGTTGCGCAACTGGCCACGGGCTTTTTCACCCAGGGCCGACAGCTCTTCACCGGCCAGCCAGACGCTGCCCTGGGACGGCGTATCGAGGCCGCCCAGCAGGTTGAGCAAGGTACTTTTGCCGGAGCCGGAACTGCCGACGATCGCCACGCGCTCGCCCGGATGCAGTTCAAGTTGCAGGTTGGACAGCACCACCACCGATTCCGGGCCTTCCTCATAGGATTTGCCCAGGTTGCGGCAGCTCAGGATTGCTTTTTCACTCATGCCCGATTCACTCATAACGTAAGGCCTGTGCTGGCTGGGTACGTGCCGCGCGCCAGGCTGGATACAGGGTGGCAAGGAAACTCAGGACCAACGCGGCGCCACCCACCATCAGCACGTCCTGGGTTTGCACCTGGGACGGCAGGTAATCGATGAAGTAGACGTCGGCGTTGAGAAACTTGTGGCCGATCAGGGTTTCGAGGCCGGCGATCGCCGCACTCACATTCAGTGCGGCCAGGATTCCCACAGCCGTGCCGATCAAGGTGCCGACCACGCCGATCACGGTGCCCTGCACCATGAAAATCGCCATGATCTGCCCCGGCGTGGCGCCCAGGGTGCGCAGGATAGCGATATCGCCTTTCTTGTCATTCACCACCATCACCAGCGTGGAGATGATGTTGAAGGCGGCGACGGCGACGATCAGCAGCAACAGCAGGCCGATCATGGCTTTTTCCATGCGGATGGCCTGGTACAGGTTGCCGTGGGTGCGAGTCCAGTCGCGGGCGTAGTACTGGGATTCGCCCAGGTGCTGGGCAATTTCCCAGGCGCCGCGCGGGGCGTCGAACAGGTCGTTGAACTTCAGGCGCAGGCCCTGCACCTGGTCCGGCTGCCAGCGGTGCAGGCGCGCCAGGTCGGTGAGGTTGGTCAGGCCGAGGTAGCCGTCGATCTCGCCGGCGCCGACGTGGAAGGTGCCGACCACGGTGAAGCGCTTCATGCGCGGGAACATCCCGGCCGGGGTCACGGTGACTTCCGGGGCGACGAAGGTCAGTTTGTCCCCGAGGCCCACGCCGAGCTTCGCCGCGGCCTTGTCACCGATGACGATGCCGAAGCTGCCGGGCGCGAGGTCGTCGAGTTTGCCCTGCAGCATGAACTTGTCGATGATCGAGACGTTGCGCTCCTGGACCGGGTCGATGGCATTGAGCAGGATTTTCTGCACCTTGCCGTCATTGGTCAGCAGCCCCTGCATCTGGGTAAAGGGCGCGACGGCCACCACCTTGGGGTTCTGCTTGACCTTCGCGGCCAGGCTTTGCCAGTCGCTGATGGGCGCATCGCCCTCGATGGTCGCGTGGGGCACCATGCCCAGCACGCGGGTGCGCATCTCATGATCGAAGCCGTTCATCACCGACAACACCACGATCATCACGACCACGCCCAAGGCGAGCCCGATCATCGAGGTCAGGGAAATGAACGACACAAAAT
Organism: Pseudomonas sp. PS01298; assembly: GCF_029959745.1. Taxonomy (NCBI): domain Bacteria; kingdom Pseudomonadati; phylum Pseudomonadota; class Gammaproteobacteria; order Pseudomonadales; family Pseudomonadaceae; genus Pseudomonas; species Pseudomonas sp. PS01298. The sequence goes on from NZ_JASCPP010000027.1 coordinate 44,074, forward strand.
GATTGCGACGCTTTGCACGGGTATAACGCGTGCCGATAAATACGAAGAGAGGTCTGAACATGTCGGGGCTTGTTCGGAGGAAAAGAAGACGTCCCGGTGGCGGGGTCTGGTAAGCAGCTTTACACTCAGACCATTACCGTTACCTGGGGTTCGCCATGTCGACATTAGATGAAGAAGAGCGCCGCGAATACTACCGTATCGACGACATGATCGCACTTCAAATCAAAAGCCTGTCTGCCCCGGAAGCGGCGAGCAAAGAAGTGTTGCTGGATGATTCCCCGCTGTTCAATCTGCTCAGTGAACTGCACCTGAGCGAGTTCGAAGCCCAGCACCTGTTACGCCAGCTCAGCGAGAAAGACCGCACCCTCGCCGCCTTCCTGCGCGTGCAGAACAAACGCCTGGACCTGCTCAGCCAGATCATGGCGCGCGGCCTGCTGGATGAAGTCGGCGCGCCGCAGCCGGTGATCATTTCCGAAGGCGGCATCGACTTCCAGCACCCCACGCCCCTGCCGACCGGCGCGCACCTGGCGGTCAAGCTGGTGCTGATGCCCCAGGCGCTCGGCCTGTTGCTGCGCGCGCGGGTCACCCACTGCGATCCCAAGGGCGCAGGTTTTGATGTGGGCACGGAATTCGAATCCATGACCGATGCCCAACGCCAGCTGCTCGCGCGCTATATCCTGCAGAAACAAGCCCAGGAACGGCGCCTGGCGCGGGAACAGAGCGACGCCCAAGACACCTGAATTCGTATCACCCCGCCAGCAGACCTGGCGCATAGGAGCAACTGTGACCCTGATTTACGGCCACCGCGGTGCCAAAGGCGAAGCACCGGAAAACACCCTGACCAGCTTCCAGGAGTGCCTCAAGCACGGTGTACGCCGCTGCGAACTGGATTTGCACCTGTCCATGGACGGCGAGCTGATGGTCATCCACGACCCGACGCTCAAGCGCACCACTGACCGGCGCGGCAAGGTCGTCGAGTATTCGGCGGCGGACCTGGTGAAGATGGACGCGCGCAAAGGCGGCCCCGGCTGGGTCAAGCCGTGCCCGATCCCACGCCTGGAAGAGCTGTTCGAGCAGTGCGACTTCGATCACTGGCAACTGGAAGTCAAAAGCGCCTCGCGCACCCGCGCCGCAACCACCGTACTGGCCATCCGCGAAATGGCGGTGCGCTTTGGCCTGATGGACAAGGTCACCGTGACCTCAAGCTCGCGGGAAGTGCTGAAGGCAGCGGTTGAACTGACCCCGGACCTGTCACGCGGCCTGGTCGCCGAATACGCCTGGCTCGACCCGCTGAAGGTCGCGCAGAACTATGGCTGTGAGTTTCTGGCATTGAACTGGACGTTGTGCACCCCTGAGCGTCTGGAAAAAGCCCAGCGCCAGGGCTTGCACGTGTCCGTGTGGACAGTCAACGAACCCGCGCTGATGCGCAGGCTCGCCGACTTCGGCGTAGATAGCCTGATTACAGACTTTCCCGGTTTGGCCACTGCCACCCTCGAGAATTACTGAAATCGGTCTCCCCGGCCGGCTCAGGCCACCGGCCGGAGCCGCTCAAAAAAGCCGGTTGAGGCCGTCGTAGGCCGCTACCCGATAGGCTTCGGCCATGGTCGGGTAGTTGAACGTGGTGTTGACGAAATACTTGAGGGTATTGAGTTCACCCGGCTGGTTCATGATGGCCTGGCCAATGTGGACGATCTCCGACGCCTGATAGCCGAAGCAGTGCACGCCGAGCACCTCAAGGGTCTCGCGGTGGAACAGGATCTTCAGCATGCCTTGCGGCTCACCGGCGATCTGCGCACGCGCCATGCTCTTGAAGAACGCCTTGCCCACTTCGTAAGGCACCTTGGCCTTGGTCAGCTCATGTTCGTTCTTGCCGATCGAGCTGATCTCGGGAATCGTGTAGATCCCGGTCGGCACGTCGTTCACATAACGCCAGCTGCCATTGTCGACGATGCTGCCAGCGGCCGAACGGCCCTGGTCGTGCGCGGCACTGGCCAGGCTTGGCCAGCCGATCACGTCACCGGCGCCATAGATGTTCGCCACGCAGGTACGGTAGTTCTCGTCCACCTCGATCTGGCCACGGCTGTTGACCTTGACCCCGATGTTTTCCATGCCCAGCTTGTCGGTGTTGCCGGTACGGCCGTTGCACCACAGCAAGGCGTCGGCCTTGATCTTCTTGCCGGACTTGAGGTGCAGGATCACCCCGTTGTCCAGGCCTTCGACCCGCTCGTACTCTTCGTTGTGACGCACAGTGATGTTGTTGTTGCTGAAGTGGTAGCTCAACGCCTGGGAAATTTCCGAGTCGAGGAAGCTCAGCAGTTGGTCGCGGTTGTCGACCAGCTCTACCAGTACACCCAGGCCGCTGAAGATCGAGGCGTATTCACAGCCGATCACGCCGGCGCCGTAGATGATCAATTTGCGCGGGGTGTGGCCCAGGCTGAGGATGGTGTCGCTATCGTAGATACGCGGGTGGTGGAAATCGATATCCGCCGGGCGATACGGACGCGAACCGGTGGCGATGATGATGTGCTTGGCCACCAGCTTCTCGACCACGCCGTTGGGGCATACCACCTCGATGGTTTGCTCGTCGGCGAAGCTGCCGGTACCGAAGAACAGGTCGACACGGTTGCGGGCGTAGTAACCGGTGCGCGAAGCCACTTGCTTGGAGATCACCTTCTCGGCGCTTTTCAGCACGTCCGGGAACGAGAACCAGCGCGGCTCACCAATCGCCCGGAACATCGGGTTGGTGTTGAACTGCATGATCTGGCGCACCGAGTGACGCAAGGCCTTGGACGGGATGGTACCCAGGTGGGTGCAGTTACCGCCGACCTGGCGACGGCTATCGACCATCGCCACCTTGCGCCCTGCCTTCGCGGCGTTCATCGCCGCACCTTCTCCAGCCGGGCCGGAACCCAGTACCACCACGTCGTAGTTGTAGACAGCCATGCGTACTCCTCAGAACAGGCCAGGCGCACGGTTGAACGCCTGGCTAAATCATGCCGCGGCCAGCGGTCATGAAGGACAATTTGGCTCAAGTGTGTGAACCGGGGCACAGTCTATATAAGGCTCAACGCCGCGCACATTAACCCTTGGTCGCGTCGTAGGCCAGTCTTGCCTTTACTACAGAAACACGAAACAGGCATTACACTGCTGGCACGCACCTTTGCAGGACGAGCCATTATGCGGCATGTCGTTTTCTGTTTAATGATGATTTTTTCGCTGGCGGCGCAGGCGAGTGAGGCGGATCGGCTCCGGCAAGCCGATTTTGCGGCGCAATCCCATGAACTGGCGCTGAAAAACCAGACGGTGCTTACCTACCTGTGGGCGGATGTCTACGCGGCGGCGCTGTATGCCCCGTCCGACCTGAGCGCCAAGCAGGCTTGGTCGCAACAAAAAGCGTTGCGCCTGACGCTGTACTACTTCCGTGACATCGACCGCAACGATGTGATCAAAGCCGCGACTGCCACGCTGCAGCGCCAGCAGGCCAGCGCCCGACTGAAGCCCGAGATAGACAAACTGCACGCCAGTTTTCGCGATATCCGCAGCGGCGACCGGTATGCCCTGGATTTTCGTCCGGGGCGGGGCTTGAACCTGGAGATCAATGGGCAGGTGGTGTTCAGCAGTGGTGACGATGAGCTTGCCAGGACCTACCTGAGCCTCTGGCTGGCGCCCAATGGGCTGTCCGAGCGCTTGCGTACCCAGTTGCTCAATTGAAGATTTGCGCTGGCTGAACGACCGCCTTCGCGAGCAAGTCCGCTCTCACATTTAACCGCGCGCGCCCTGAAGACACCCGGTCGAATGTGCGAGCGGGCTTGCTCGCGAAGAGGCCCTCGCAGGCACAAAAAAGCCCCGAACCAGTCGGGGCTTTTTCATTCAGCGCACAGGCTTAGCGCGGGAATGCAGGCGGGTTGACCCCAGCCATGTCTTCCATCACGCGAACCACCTGGCAGCTGTAGCCGAACTCGTTGTCGTACCACACGTACAGCACAACGCGGTTGTCCTGGGTAATGGTCGCTTCCGCGTCCACCACACCGGCGTGGCGCGAGCCGACGAAGTCGGTGGACACCACTTCCTGCGAATTGACGAAGTCGATCTGCTTATGCAGGTCGGAGTGCAGCGCCATGTAGCGCAGGTACTCGTTCATCTCTTCACGGGTGGCGGCTTTCTCAAGGTTCAGGTTGAGAATCGCCATCGACACGTTCGGCGTCGGCACACGGATCGCGTTACCGGTCAGCTTGCCGGCCAGCTCAGGCAGGGCCTTGGCAGCAGCGGTAGCAGCACCGGTCTCGGTGATCACCATGTTCAACGCGGCGCTACGGCCACGGCGATCGCCCTTGTGAAAGTTGTCGATCAGGTTCTGGTCGTTGGTGTACGAGTGAACGGTTTCGACGTGACCGTTGACGATGCCGAACTTGTCGTTCACAGCCTTCAGCACCGGCACGATGGCGTTGGTGGTGCAGGAAGCGGCGGACACGATCTTGTCGTCAGCGGTGATTTCAGCGTGGTTGATGCCGTGAACGATGTTCTTCAGCTTGCCCTTGCCCGGAGCGGTCAGGACAACGCGATCGATACCCGGGCAGGCCAGGTGCTGGCCCAGGCCCTCGGCATCACGCCAGACACCGGTGTTGTCCACCAGCAGGGCGTCCTTGATGCCGTACTGGGTGTAATCCACCTCGGACGGGTTCTTCGCGTAGATCACCTGGATCAGGTTACCGTTGGCGGTGATGGTGTTGTTTTCTTCGTCGATGACGATGGTGCCGTTGAACGGACCGTGTACCGAATCACGACGCAACAGGCTTGCGCGCTTGGTCAGGTCGTTCTCGGCGCCTTTGCGCACGACGATGGCACGCAGGCGCAGGCCGTCGCCGCCACCGGTTTTTTCGATCAGGATGCGCGCCAGCAGGCGGCCGATACGACCGAAGCCGTACAGCACGACGTCGGTGCCTTTGCGGGCTGCGGCGTTTTGCTGGCCAACCACTTCGGCCATTTCTTCACGCACGAACTGCTCGGCGCTGCGGCCGGCACCTTCCTTGCGGAATTTATAGGCCAGCTTGCCCAGGTCTACCGAAGCCGCGCCGAGCTTGAGCTCGCTCATGGCCTTGAGCAGGGGGAATGTTTCGTGGACGGAGAGTTCGCTGTCGTCGGCAGAGCGATGGCGAGCAAAGCGATGCGCCTTGAGAATCGCGATGACTGATTGGTTGATCAGGCTGCGGCCATAGATCGAGCTCACCACATTGTTATTGCGGTACAGCTGACCGATAAGCGGAATCATCGCTTCAGCGAGTGCTTCACGGTCGATCCATTCACCAAGACACTGGTCGGGCTTCTGAGTCACGGGAACCTTCCACATGTAGGGGCAGAAAAAAGGGGCTACATTATGCCGCCCGACCGCCCTCGGAGCAATGCGCGCCCGGCAACAAAAAGTGCTTGCCAAAAACCAACACCGCGCTGCAGCCCAGTAAATACGCGGGTTCCAGAAGGCCACCTATTCGCCGGTAACGCCGACTTGTCCGTAACCCTCCGAAACATACGCGCGAAATGGCACTACATATTGAGTCAAAACACGCCATTGTTTGTCTTAGCCACTACATTTCCTACAAACCGTAATAGGCTCAGTCAGCAACTGACAGGCGGCACCTCGGGCCGTTACAATTAACGACTTTGTCGCAACGCTTGGAGCTCAACCTTCCGTGCCCGTTCTGCGTCTACCGCTTCTCCCTGCCGCGGCAGGTAAACAGCACTGGGGCAACCTGCCCGGTGCCGCCCTGAGCCTGGCCATTGCCGAGGCTGCCAGCGCAGCCAAGCGCTTTACCCTGCTGCTCACCGCCGACAGCCAAAGTGCCGAGCGACTCGAGCAGGAGCTGAGCTTCTTCGCCCCCGATTTGCCGGTGCTGCATTTTCCCGACTGGGAAACCCTGCCCTACGATCTGTTCTCGCCGCACCAGGACATCATTTCCCAGCGCATCGCCAGCCTGTACCGCCTGCCGGAACTGGCCCACGGCGTGCTGGTGGTGCCGATCACCACGGCCCTGCATCGCCTGGCGCCGACCAAGTTCCTGCTGGGCAGCAGCCTGGTGCTGGATATCGGCCAGAAGCTCGATGTCGAGCAGATGCGCACGCGCCTGGAAGCCAGCGGCTACCGCTGCGTCGATACGGTGTACGAGCACGGTGAGTTTGCCGTGCGGGGCGCGCTGATCGACCTGTTCCCGATGGGCAGCAAGTTGCCGTATCGCATCGACCTGTTCGATGACGAAATCGAAACCCTGCGCACCTTCGATCCGGAAAACCAGCGCTCTATCGATAAAGTCGAGTCGATCAAGCTGCTGCCGGCGCGTGAATTCCCGTTGCAAAAAGATGCGGTCACGCGCTTCAAGGCGCGCTTTCGTGAACGCTTCGACGTCGACTTCCGCCGCTGCCCGATCTTCCAGGACCTGAGCAGCGGGATTACCCCGGCGGGTATCGAGTACTACCTGCCGTTGTTCTTCGACGAAACCTCGACCCTGTTCGATTACCTGCCCCAGGACACTCAAGTGTTCTCGCTGCCCGGCATCGAGCAGGCGGCCGAGAATTTCTGGAACGACGTGCGCAACCGCTATGAAGAGCGTCGCGTCGACCCTTCCCGTCCTTTATTACCGCCTGCCGAACTGTTCCTGCCGGTAGAAGACTGCTTCGCGCGCCTGAAAAACTGGCCGCGTGTGGTCGCCAGCCAACAGGACGTGGACGCCGGCAGTGGCCGCGAGCGTTTCCCTGCAGGCACGCTGCCGGATCTGGCGATCCAGGCCAAAGCCACGCAACCGCTGGAGGCGCTGTCCAACTTCCTCGGTGATTTCCCCGGCCGCGTGCTGTTCACCGCCGAATCCGCCGGGCGCCGCGAAGTGCTGCTGGAGCTGCTGGAACGCTTGAAACTGCGGCCGAAAACCGTCGACAGCTGGCCAGACTTCGTCGCCGGCAAAGACCGCCTCGCAATCACCATCGCCCCGCTGGATGAAGGCTTGCTGCTGGATGACCCAGCCCTGGCACTGATCGCCGAGAGCCCACTGTTCGGCCAGCGCGTGATGCAGCGTCGGCGCCGTGAAAAACGCGCCGACGCCAACAACGACGCCGTGATCAAGAACCTCACCGAGCTGCGTGAAGGCGCGCCGGTGGTGCATATCGACCACGGTGTCGGCCGCTACCTGGGCCTGCAGACGCTGGAGATCGACAACCAGGCAGCTGAGTTCCTCACCCTGGAATACGCCGAGGGCGCCAAGCTCTACGTGCCGGTGGCCAACCTGCACCTGATCGCGCGCTACACCGGCAGCGACGACGCGCTGGCGCCGTTGCACCGCCTGGGCTCCGAGACATGGCAGAAAGCCAAGCGCAAGGCCGCCGAACAGGTGCGCGATGTCGCCGCCGAGTTGCTCGACATCTATGCACGCCGCGCCGCACGCGAGGGCTACGCCTTCGCCGATCCAAAGGCCGACTACGCCACCTTCAGCGCCGGCTTCGCCTTCGAAGAAACCCCGGACCAGCAAACCACCATCGAAGCGGTGCGCGCCGACATGCTCGCGCCCAAGCCGATGGACCGCCTGGTGTGCGGCGACGTCGGCTTCGGCAAGACCGAAGTGGCGATGCGCGCCGCCTTCATCGCGGTGCACGGCGGCAAGCAAGTGGCGATCCTGGTGCCGACCACCCTGCTCGCCCAGCAACACTACAACAGCTTCCGCGACCGCTTTGCCGACTGGCCGGTGACCGTGGAGGTGATGAGCCGCTTCAAGTCCGCCAAGGAAGTGAATGCCGCCGTCGCCGACCTCGCCGAAGGCAAGATCGACATCGTGATCGGAACGCACAAGCTGCTGTCCGACGATGTGAAGATCAAGAACCTGGGCCTGGTGATCATCGACGAAGAACACCGCTTCGGCGTGCGCCAGAAAGAACAGCTGAAGGCCCTGCGCAGTGAAGTCGACATCCTCACCCTCACCGCCACGCCGATTCCGCGCACGCTGAACATGGCCGTGTCGGGCATGCGCGACCTGTCGATCATCGCCACGCCGCCGGCGCGCCGACTGTCGGTGCGCACCTTCGTGATGGAGCAGAACAAAAGCACGGTCAAGGAAGCACTGCTGCGCGAATTGCTCCGCGGCGGCCAGGTGTACTACCTGCACAACGACGTGAAGACCATCGAGAAATGCGCCGCCGACCTCGCCGAACTGGTGCCCGAGGCGCGTATCGCCATCGGCCACGGGCAGATGCGCGAACGCGAACTCGAACAGGTGATGAGCGACTTCTACCACAAGCGCTTCAACGTGCTGATTGCCTCGACCATCATCGAGACCGGCATCGACGTCCCGAGCGCCAACACCATCATCATCGAGCGTGCCGACAAGTTCGGCCTGGCGCAGCTGCACCAGTTGCGCGGCCGGGTCGGGCGTAGTCACCACCAGGCCTATGCCTACTTGCTGACGCCACCGCGCCAGCAAATTACCGGCGACGCCGAAAAGCGCCTGGAAGCCATCGCCAACACCCAGGACCTCGGCGCCGGCTTTGTGCTCGCGACCAACGACCTGGAAATCCGAGGCGCCGGTGAATTGCTCGGCGACGGCCAGAGCGGGCAGATCCAGGCCGTGGGCTTCACCCTCTATATGGAGATGCTCGAGCGCGCGGTGAAAGCCATCCGCAAAGGCGAACAACCGAACCTCGACCAACCCCTGGGCGGCGGTCCGGAAATCAACCTGCGCTTACCGGCGCTGATTCCCGAGGACTACCTGCCGGATGTGCATGCACGGCTGATCCTGTACAAGCGCATCGCTTCGGCGACCGACGAAGAAGGCCTCAAGGACCTGCAGGTAGAGATGATCGACCGCTTCGGCCTGTTGCCCGAACCGACCAAGAACCTGGTGCGCCTGACCTTGCTCAAATTGCAGGCTGAGCAGTTGGGTATCAAGAAGGTTGACGCCGGGCCGCAGGGCGGGCGTATCGAGTTCGAGGCGCAGACGCCGGTCGACCCGCTGGTACTGATCAAGCTGATCCAGGGCCAGCCCAACCGCTACAAGTTCGAAGGGGCTACGCTGTTCAAGTTCATGGTGCCGATGGAACGTGCCGAAGAACGCTTCAATACCCTGGAGGCGCTGTTTGAGCGCCTCATCCCGAAATCTGCTTGAAGGACGCCCCCATGCGCCTGTTCCGCATTCTGAGCCTGTTGTTGGTGGTACTCGCACCTTCGGCGTTTGCCGACAGCCCGTACCTGGTGGAAATGATCCTGGTGCGACAGAACGCCGAGCCGGTGATCAACAGCCGCCCCGCGCCGGAAAACTGGGATGCTGGCGCCGCGCGGCTGGGTGAGCGGATGAGCCCGCCACGCCTGGGCAATATCGTCGACAAGCTCAGCGCCGACTCTAGCTACACCGTGCTCGCGCACAAGGCCTGGGAGCAGAACCTCGGCGAGCAGCCCGTGAAGATCGCGATCAGCGACGGCCAGGAGCAGTTCGGCCAGTTTCCCATCGAGGGCGTGCTGAACCTGCAACTGGGGCGTTTCACCGATATAGACGCGGATTTCTGGATCAATCAATTCGACGCCAACGGCAGCGTGATTGCCAGCGAACACCTGAGCCAGCACGACGTACGCACCAAGAACAACCAACTCAACTACCTCGACGGCGGCCACCTGGCGCTGCTGATCAAGATCACCTCGCTGACCGCCAAGCCCCCCAGCGCGCCGCCGCCCGACATTCAGGACTGATCCAGCGCCATGCCCCTGACGTCGTCGTTGACCAAACCCCTGGCCCCTTCGTGGGCCAACCGCTTCAAAGAGCAGAGCCTGGAGCGCGGGCGGCGTTATGCGCTGGAGAACCGCGTGCGCATCGTCGAGTCCGGCGACAGCACCATCGTGGCCAGTTGCGAAGGCTCGGGCGGCAACGTGTATCGGCAGACCATCTCGTTGCGCGAATCGGCCAAGGGTACGTTGATCCTGGTCGACAGCCGCTGTACCTGCCCGGTGCACACCAATTGCAAACACATCGCGGCAGTACTGCTCAAGGTCCAGGAAACCCTCGCCTACCCGGCCGCCGCCCAGGATGCCGAGCTGCTCGAGAAGCTGCAGGCCGTGCTGGATAACCGCGTGGTGGTACCGCAGGTGGTGATGGAAGACGTGCCGCCGGTGCCACGCCTGTGGCTGGCGAGTGTCGAGTTCAGCGCGTTTGAACCGCGCAACGGCAAAATGCAGCGCTATATCCAGCACCGCGCGGCGCTGTCGTTCAATTACCTGGGCAACTATGTCAGCGGGCAGAAGAACGCCGACATCATCGTGCGCCAGGAAACCCAGAGCCTGCGCATCAAGCGCCATCCCGAGCTGGAGCAGCCCTATCGCGAGCAATTGCGCCTGCTGGGCTTCAAGATCGCCACGCGCCAGAGCAAGGCCTTGCCGGAAAGCGCCGGCGAACTGTTCGAGATGGTCAATGACAGCGCCTGGCTGAACTTCACCCTCAACGCCTCGCCCACCCTGCGCGCCGAGGGCTGGGAGCTGCAGATCGATGAGGATTTCGGCTTCGACCTGAGCCCGGTGGACGACTGGTATGCCACCGTCGACGAAGGCCCCGAGCGCGATTGGTTCGATCTCGAACTGGGGATCATCGTCAATGGCGAGCGCCTGAGCCTGCTGCCGATCCTGCTCAACCTGATGCGCTCCCACACCGAAATCCTCAACCCGGAGAAACTCGCGCGGCGCCGCGATGATGAACTGATCCTGGTGAATATCCCCGGTTTGCCGAATGGCGGCCATGGCCCACTGCAAGTGGCATTGCCCTATGGCCGGTTGAAACCGGTCCTGGCCACCCTCGGCGAGTTTTATCTGCAGGAACCCGGCACCACCACGCTGCGCCTGGCCAAGGCCGATGCGATCCGCCTCAACCCGCTGGATGACCTGCCGCTGCAGTGGCAAGGCGGTGAGAAGATCCGCAACTTTGCCCAGCGCCTGCGCGACATCAAGGACTTCACCAGCGTCGCGCCTGCAGGGTTGAACGCCACGCTGCGGCCTTATCAGCTGGAAGGCTTGAGCTGGATGCAGTCACTGCGCCAGCTGGATGTCGGCGGAATTCTTGCGGATGACATGGGCCTGGGCAAAACCCTGCAGACCCTGGCGCATATTCTTACTGAAAAAGCCGCCGGGCGCCTGGATCGGCCATGCATGGTGGTGATGCCCACCAGCCTGATCCCCAACTGGCTGGACGAAGCGGCGCACTTCACCCCGCAGCTCAAAGTGCTGGCGTTGTACGGCGCCGGACGCAAAAAACATTTCGCCAACCTGCAGGACTACGACCTGCTATTGACCACTTATGCCCTGTTGCCCAAGGACATCGAGACACTCGCGGCCCTGCCCCTGCACGTCTTGATCCTGGACGAAGCCCAGTACATCAAGAACCCGACGAGCAAGGCCGCCCAGGCGGCACGCGAGCTGAATGCCCGGCAGCGCCTGTGCCTGAGCGGCACCCCGCTGGAAAACCATCTGGGCGAGCTATGGTCGTTGTTCCACTTCCTGTTGCCGGGCTGGCTGGGTGACGTCAAAAGCTTCAATCGCGATTACCGCGTGCCGATCGAAAAACGCGCCAGCGATGTGCGATTGCAGCACCTCAACGGTCGGATCAAGCCGTTCCTGCTGCGCCGCACCAAGGAACAGGTGGCGACCGAGTTGCCACCCAAGACCGAGATCATCCACTGGGTCGACCTCAACGAGGCCCAGCGCGACGTGTACGAAACCATGCGCCTGGCCATGGATAAAAAGGTCCGTGACGAGATCACCCGCAAAGGTGTGGCGCGCAGCCAGATCATCATTCTTGAAGCGCTGCTCAAGTTGCGCCAGGTGTGCTGCGACCTGCGCCTGGTCAACGACGCCACCCTGCCCGCGCGTGGCAGCAGCTCGGGCAAGCTGGACAGCCTGATGGAGATGCTCGAGGAGTTGTTTGCCGAGGGCCGGCGGATCCTGCTGTTTTCCCAGTTCACCTCAATGCTGAGCCTGATTGAAGTCGAACTGCAAAAGCGCGGTGTTGCCTACGCACTGCTGACCGGCCAGACCCGTGATCGGCGCACACCGGTGAAGGATTTCCAGAGCGGCAAGCTGCAGATTTTTCTGATCAGCCTGAAGGCTGGTGGCGTGGGCTTGAACCTGACCGAAGCCGACACCGTGATCCACTATGACCCTTGGTGGAACCCGGCCACGGAAAACCAGGCCACCGACCGTGCGTATCGGATCGGCCAGGAGAAGCCGGTGTTCGTGTACAAGATGATCGCGCGGGGCACGGTAGAGGAGAAAATCCAACACCTGCAGAAGGAGAAATCCGACCTGGCGGCGGGCGTGCTGGATGGGCGTACGACCGGGGATTGGCAGTTGGGCAACGAGGACATCGAGGCGTTGTTTGCGCCGTTGCCCAACAAGCAAGAGAAGCGTTGACGGCCAGATGACCATCACCGGCAAGCCGGCTCCTACCATTGGAACGCATTCGCCTGTAGGAACCGGCTTGTCGGCAATGGGCGCGACGCGGCCTCAATCAATCAACTGAGCATCCCGCAGTGCAGTCAGCGCCGCCAACCAACGTGGATCCTGCTTGTAGTCCGTCGAAGCAAACGCCTGCCCACGCATCCGCGCAATCCGTGCCGACGGCGTCACCTTCATGCGCTGCGCCGCACTCAGCGCCAGCTCCGCCGCCGCGCGGTCATTGCACACCAGGCCCATGTCGCAACCGGCGGTCAGCGCCGCTTCGATGCGACTGGCTGCATCACCGACCACATGCGCCCCGGCCATCGACAAGTCATCGCTGAAAATCACCCCATCGAACTGCAGCTCGCCGCGCAGAATGTCCTGCAGCCAACGACGCGAGAAACCGGCCGGCTGCGGGTCAACCTGTGGGTAGATGACATGCGCGGGCATCACCGCCGCCAATTGCTGGCTCAGGCGTGCGAAAGGCACCAGGTCATTCGCACGAATCTGTTCCAGGCTGCGTTCATCATTGGGAATCGCGACGTGGGAATCCGCCTCAGCCCAACCGTGACCCGGAAAATGCTTACCGGTGGCGGCCATGCCGGCACTGTTCATGCCCCGGATAAAGGCCCCGGCAAGTACCGCGGCGCGTTCGGGGTCGCCTTCGAACGCACGGGTGCCGACCACGGCGCTGCGCTGGTAGTCCAGGTCCAGTACCGGGGCGAAGCTCAGGTCGAGGCCGACTGCCAGCACCTCGGTGGCCATGATCCAGCCGCATTGCTCGGCCAGGTACTCGGCGTTGGGGTTATCCGCCAACGCTCGCATGGCCGGCAGGCGCACAAAGCCCTGGCGCAGGCGTTGTACCCGACCACCCTCCTGGTCGACCGCCAACAGCAGATCCGGGCGCACGGCACGAATCGCCGCGCTCAGCTCGCGCACCTGGCGTGGATGCTCGATATTGCGCGCAAAAATGATCAGGCCGCCCACTTCGGGTTGGCGCAACAACTGGCGATCCTCGGCCGTGAGCCAGGTACCAGCCACGTCGACCATCAAAGAACCTTGCAGCGCAACACTCATAATCCTTCCTTAAATAACGCACACAACCCGTCGACCTCACACGGCGCGACTGGCGCGGTGAGCTCAACGGGTTGCGAGTAAATAGCTGAATTCGGCATGGCGGCTAGCTTAGCGGATGCAAGCGGCCACGCACACCCGAAGCGGTCAAACCTTGGCGACGGTCGGCGCGGATTTGCTGCGTGGCCGCAATTGCGCGGCGGCCATCGTCGGGTCGGTCACACCGGTTTCGGCGCGCATGCCGGCGGCCAGGAAAGGCACCATCAGGCGCATGACCTGCTCGATGGAGGTGTTGACGCCGAAATCGGTCTCGGCAATCGCACGCAGGGCCTTGATCCCGGACATGCTGAACGCCGCCGCACCGAGCATGAAGTGCACGCGCCAGAACAGTTCGATCGGCGGGATACGCGGGGCGGCTTCATTGACCAGCAACATATAGCGACGAAACACCTTGCCGTACATGTCTTCCAGATAACGCCGCAAGTGGCCCTGGCTCTGGCTGAATGCCAGCCCCAGCAGGCGCATGAAGATCGACAGGTCGTTGCCGCTGCGCGGCTGCACCACCAACGCCTGCTCGACGAGGATTTCCAGCAGGTCTTCCAGGGTTGGCTTGTGATCGGCCTTGGCCTGACGGCGCTCGAGCTCACGGTCGAGGCTGGCACAGAACGGCCCCAGGAAGCGCGAGAACACGGCCTGGATCAGGGCCTTTTTCGAGCCGAAATGGTAGTTCACGGCGGCGAGGTTGACCCCAGCCTTGCTGGTGATCAGCCGCAATGAAGTTTCAGCAAATCCTTTTTCCGCGAACAATTGCTCGGCAGCATCGAGAATGCGTTCAACGGTTTCCGACTGGGCCATGGCTACTCCGCCTGACAAACACTTGTTTGAAACATACGTTTCAGGGTGTGTCTTGTCAAGCCTGCGGGTTCGCTTTCCGGCCGGGCAGTCATCTATTTCGTCGCTATTTAATCACATCCCTACCGGTCTGTAGGCAGCGCTATCTCTGCCCTGTAGGACGGATGACGAATGACCGTCCAGCGGAGTGCCCGAAAAGGATGATTGCCAAGCGCAGTTCACTGTATATAATCCCAGTCACTGTATAAAAAGACAGAGCGATCAACATGCTAAAACTGACGCCACGCCAAGCTGAGATTCTGGCTTTTATCAAGCGCTGCCTCGATGACAACGGCTACCCGCCGACACGAGCGGAAATTGCGCTGGAACTGGGGTTCAAGTCCCCCAACGCCGCCGAGGAACACCTCAAGGCCCTCGCTCGCAAAGGCGCGATCGAGATGACCCCAGGTGCTTCGCGCGGCATTCGCATCCCTGGCTTCGAAGCCAAGGCCGACGAATCGACCCTGCCGATCATCGGTCGCGTCGCTGCCGGTGCGCCGATCCTGGCGCAACAGCACGTCGAGGAATCCTGCAACATCAACCCCACCTTCTTCCACCCTCGCGCCGACTACCTGCTGCGGGTGCACGGCATGAGCATGAAGGACGTGGGTATTTTCGATGGTGACCTGCTCGCCGTCCACACCACCCGCGAAGCCCGTAATGGCCAGATCGTCGTCGCCCGTATCGGCGATGAAGTCACCGTCAAACGCTTCAAGCGCGAAGGCAGCAAGGTCTGGCTCCTGGCCGAGAACCCTGAGTTCGCCCCGATTGAAGTGAACCTGAAAGATCAGGACCTGGTGATCGAAGGCTTGAGTGTCGGCGTCATTCGCCGCTAAAGGAGGCATCATGCAGCTCGTGCACACCCCCCAACACACGCAACTGTCGCTGTTCGAGGCCTTCATGGCCCAACCCCTTGCACCGATCCTCAAGGAAGCGGTCGAGGCGCCCTGGAGTGCCGAACCCGAGGCGTTCAGTGAATTGTCGTTGCGCGGTGCAGCTGGGAGCTGCCTGAGCCTGCTGGCGCCGATCCTTCGCGAATTGAGCGAAGAACAGGACGCGCGCTGGCTGACCCTGATCGCCCCGCCTGCCAGCCTGACCCAGGCCTGGCTACGGGACGCGGGCCTCAACCGCGAGCGCATCCTGTTATTGCAGCCACGCGGTACGCAAAGCGCCCAGCAACTGACTTGTGAAGCCTTGCGCCTGGGCCGCAGCCACACGGTGGTGAGCTGGCTGAACCCACTGAATGCCACCGCCAAGCAACAGCTGATCAGCGCAGCGCGCACAGGCGACGCGCAGAGTTTGAATATTCGATTGGGATAACACGAAGACCCAGCTTGGTGAGGAGCGGGCTTATCTTAAGAGCCGGCCTCTATGAATGGCGGGCTTGTTATGACAAGCGGGCTTATGTGACAACCGGGCTTAGCTTATATGTGGTGGGCGGGCTTATATGTGGCGAGCGGGCTTGCCCCGCGTTGGGCTGCGAAGCGGCCCCAAAACCAAGCACCGTGGAATACCTGATACATCGCGTTGAATCCATCTAGGGCTGCTTCGCAGCCC